>NZ_JBHTST010000043.1:0-54456 GCF_042794995.1 Streptomyces sp. NPDC056503 | reverse complement strand
GGGCGCTGACCGCGATGGGCGGCGACCGGGCCGCCGTCCTGCGCCGGCTGCGCCGCCGGCGCCCCGCGCCGCCGCCGGCCCCGCCGGGCGGCCGGGGCCCCGCGACCGGCCCGACCCCCTCGGAGGTGGCCGCGTGAGCACGGCCCGTACGACCCAGATCTTCGCCGCGTCCACCCTGTACGGCGTGGTCACCCTGGCCGCCGCCCTGGACAGCGGCTGCTTCGGCACCGCCGGCCGGCGGATCCTCCTCGTCACCGACAACGCGCCCGTCCCGGAGACCGCCCCGGCCTTCACCGAGGCCGAGGGCTTCGACCGGATCCGCGACCGCTTCGACGAGGTGGTGTCCTGGAACGAGACCATCTCCCCGCTCCACCCCGGCGGCTGGACCCCGCGCGGCCAGGACGTGCCCATGCTCCAGCGCCACCTCCACAAGCTGTGGGGGCTCGGCGACGACCGCGTCGAGCTGGTCCTGGAGTCCATCCAGGTCACCCCGGCCCTCGCCATCGCCCAGCTGCTCCCGGAGGCGGCGATCACCGTCTACGCGGACGGTCTGATGAGCTACGGCCCGACCCGCAACAAGATCGACCCGCTGATCGGCGGCCGCGCCGCCCGTCTCCTCCACCTCGACCTGGTGCCGGGCCTGCGGCCGCTGCTGCTCGGCGAGTTCGGCGCGGTACCGGAGACCGTCCCGGTCGAGGCCTTCACCCGGGCCGTCGAGGAGCTGGCCGGCACCGACGCGCCCGCCGCCGACGGCGAGGGCCCCGCGCTGCTCCTCGGCCAGTACCTGGCCGCGCTCGGCCTGATGACGGCCGCGGAGGAGGAGGAGCTGCACCTGGGCATGGTGCGCGGCGCGATCGCCCGGGGCCACCGGCGGCTCGTGTTCAAGCCGCACCCCACCGCGCCCGACTCCTGGACCCGCTCGCTCGGCGAGGAGGCGGCCCGGCTCGGCGCCGCGCTCTCCGTGGAGACCCGCCCGGTGCTCGCCGAGGTCCTGTACCGCGAGCTGCGGCCCGCGCTGGTCGTCGGCTGCTTCTCGACGGCGCTGATGACCGCCCGCGCCTTCTACGGCCTGCCGGTCGCCCGGGTCGGCACCCGGCGGCTGCTCCAGCGGCTCACCCCGTTCCAGAACAGCAACCGGATCCCGCTGACGGTCGTCGACGCGGTCGTCCCGCCGCTGGTGCCGGGTCCGGAGGACGAGGAGCCGGTGACGGACGCCGCCCGCCTCGACGACCTGGTCGCCGCCGTCGGCTTCGCGATGCAGCCGAACATACGGGCGGACCTGCGGGAGGCGGCGGTACGCCACCTCTCCGGGCCCTGCGCCGAGCGCACCCGGCACCACTTCACCCGCCGCCGGCTCACCGTCCTGGACCTTCCGGGCGGCCTCCCGGTCCCCCGCCACCCGCGGGTCCGCCGCCTGGCCCGCCGGGCCCTGCGCCTGCGCAAGGCCCTACGGAAGTAGGCGCCCGCGACCGGCCCGGGACCCGTGCGGGGGTCCCGGGCCCCCGTCCTCACGGGCGGGTGATGGCCTCCTGGATCTCGGTCACCCAGCCCGAGCGGTCCTCCGGGCACTCCAGGTAGAGCTCGCGGGCGTAGTGGCTCGACTCGTACCCGTTCGTCCCGATCCACCGGGCGAGGTTCTGCACGGTCGGCAGGATGTCGTCCATCGAGCCGCGGTGCACGATGGTCGCCGCCTCCTCGATCCCGGGCAGCACGTGCACCAGGACGCCCTCCACGGCCGTCCCCTCGGACACGGTCATCCCGGCGTGCACGAGCACCGAGCCGTCCCCCCGGCCCGCGTCCTCGTAGTACGCGAGCCCGGGGCCGAACCCGGTGACCCCGGCGGCCTCCAGCCGGCCGCACAGCTCGTCGTAGAGCGGCCCGATGACGGGGCTGATGTCGTGCGGGCCGAAGCTGGCGGCGACCGCGCTCAGCTCGGCGATCCGGACGGCGGGGATCTTCTTGACGACGACGTCCTGGGTGGACATGCGTCCCTCACTCTCGATGGCTCGGAGCCTCGCACCGACCTGGGCGAGCCTGGCCCGCGCCTCCTCCAGGGCCGTCTCCAGCTCGGCCTGGCGCAGCCTCAGCATCCCGCGCAGCTCCCCGGCGCCGATCTCGTCCCCGAGGATGGCCCCCACCTGTTCGAGGGTGAAGCCGAGGTCCTTGAGCGCGATGACGCGGTTGAGCCGGGCGAGCTGGTCCGCGGTGTAGAAGCGGTAGCCGCTGTGCGGGTCGACGTGGGCGGGGCGCAGCAGTCCGATGCCGTCGTAGTGACGCAGCATGCGGACCGACACCTGCCCGTGCCGGGCGAAGTCTCCGATGGTGAACATGACGCCCCCTACGCAACGGCCTCACACGGTGTCAGGGTCAAGCGGCGCTGCTGAGGGAGAGCTTCACGGCGAAGCCGAGGAAGAGGGCGCCGGCCGCGGAGGTGGCGCCGGCGGAGAGGCGCCGCCGGCGGCGGAAGGCGGCGGCGAGACGGGTGCCGCCGAATATCAGGGTGGTGAGGTAGAGGAAGCTGCCGAGCTGGAGCAGGGTGCCGAGGACCAGGAAGGAGAGCGCCGGGTAGGCGTAGGACGGGTCCACGAACTGCACGAAGAAGGAGATCAGGAAGAGGATCGCCTTCGGGTTGAAGATGCTGATGACGAGCGCCCGGCGGTACGGGTGCTCGGCGGGGCCGCTCTCGGCCGCCTCGGTCGCGGTCCCGGTGGGCTCGCGGCGGGAGCGCCACATGTCGAGGGCGGCGCGGAGCATGCCGTACGCCATCCAGGCCAGGTAGCCGGCGCCCGCGTACTTGACGATCGTGAAGAGCACCGGGGTGGTCTGGAGGAGGGAGGCCGCGCCGAGGGCGGCCAGGGTCATCAGGATGGTGTCGCCGGTGAAGACGCCGGCGGCGGCCTTGTACCCGGTCCTGGTGCCCTTGCGGGCGGCCACGGACAGCACGTAGAGCGAGTTCGGCCCCGGGAGGAGAATGATGAGGACGAGCCCGGCGAGATAGGTCGGCAGATCGATGACACCCAGCATGGAGCGGAGTGTCGCACATGGGTACGACACTCCGCTGTGAGCTGCGTCTACGCCTGCCGCCGGTCCGTCGGTCCGCCGGGTCCTAGAAGACGTCGCTGGGCACGTAGGTGCCCCAGACCTCGCGCAGGGCGTCGCAGACCTCGCCGACGGTGGCGCGGGCCTTGAGCGCCTCCTTCATCGGGTAGAGGACGTTGTCCGTGCCCTCGGCCGCCTTCTTCAGCGCGACGAGCGCCGCGTCGACGGCCGGCTGGTCGCGCTCGGCGCGCAGCCTGGCCAGGCGGTCGGCCTGCTGGGCCTCGATGGCCGGGTCGACGCGCAGCGGCTCGTACGGCTCCTCGACGTCGATCGTGTAGCGGTTGACGCCGACGACGACCCGCTCGCCGGAGTCGGTCTCCTGCGCGATCCGGTACGCCGAGCGCTCGATCTCGCTCTTCTGGAAGCCGCGCTCGATGGCGTTGACCGCGCCGCCCAGCTCCTCGACCTTGACCATCAGTTCGAGCGCGGCGGCCTCCACGTCGTCCGTCATCTTCTCGACGACGTACGAACCGGCGAAGGGGTCCACGGTGGCGGTGACGTCGGTCTCGTACGCGAGGACCTGCTGGGTGCGCAGCGCCAGGCGGGCGGACTTGTCCGTCGGCAGCGCGATGGCCTCGTCGAAGGAGTTGGTGTGCAGCGACTGCGTGCCGCCGAGGACGGCCGCCAGACCCTGGACGGCGACGCGCACCAGGTTGACCTCGGGCTGCTGGGCCGTCAGCTGCACGCCGGCGGTCTGGGTGTGGAAGCGGAGCATCAGCGACTTGGGGTTCTTCGCGCCGAACTCCTCCTTCATCACCCGCGCCCAGATCCGGCGGGCGGCGCGGAACTTCGCCACCTCCTCCAGGATCGTCGTGCGGGCCACGAAGAAGAAGGAGAGCCGGGGGGCGAAGTCGTCGACGTCCATGCCGGCGGCGACGGCGGTGCGGACGTACTCGATGCCGTCGGCGAGGGTGAACGCGATCTCCTGCGCGGGCGAGGCACCGGCCTCGGCCATGTGGTACCCGGAGATCGAGATCGTGTTCCACTTCGGGATCTCGGCCTTGCAGTACTTGAAGATGTCGGCGATCAGCCGCAGCGAGGGCTTCGGCGGGAAGATGTACGTGCCGCGGGCGATGTACTCCTTCAGCACGTCGTTCTGGATCGTGCCGGTCAGCTTGTCGGCGGGCACGCCCTGCTCCTCGCCGACCAGCTGGTACATCAGCAGCAGCAGGGAGGCGGGGGCGTTGATCGTCATCGACGTCGACACCTTGTCGAGCGGGATGCCGTCGAAGAGCACCCGCATGTCGTCGACCGAGTCGATCGCGACGCCGACCTTGCCGACCTCGCCGCTCGCGATCGCCGCGTCGGAGTCGTGGCCCATCTGGGTGGGCAGGTCGAAGGCGACCGACAGACCCATCGTGCCGTTGGCGATCAGCTGCTTGTACCGGGCGTTGGACTCCACGGCGGTGCCGAAGCCGGCGTACTGCCGCATCGTCCACGGCCGTCCGGTGTACATCGACGGGTACACGCCACGCGTGAAGGGGTACGCACCCGGTTCGCCCAGCTTCTCCGCCGGATCCCAGCCCTCCAGGGCGTCCGCCCCGTAGACCGGCTCGATGGGCAGTCCCGACTCCGTCTCGCGTGCCATGTGCTGGTGCCTCCCTATTGACCTGCTGCCGCTCTCCGGCGTACCGACCCTCGCGACGGACTGTAGCGGCGGGTACGCGGCCCGGTGGAGGCCAGCACGCTGGGACCTTCCTCACAACATCGGCGCTTGCCCGCGCGGCCGCGCAACCACAGGCGCGCGGGAAGCATCCCTATGGGCACAGTCGAGTTCCCGGGGGACCACCATGAAGCGTTCGTCCGTCATACGCAGAGCCGTTCTCGCGGCCGCCGCCGTCGCGCTCGTCGCCACGGGCTGTACGGCCCAGGCGGCCGGGCCCGGGGGCGGGGGCGGGACGTCGAAGGCGCCGGTGACGAGCGCGCCCGCGCCGTCGTCCACGTCCCCCTCCTCGTCCGCGCCCGCCCCCGCGCCGAGTGGTTCCGCGTCCGGCGGGTCCGACGCCAAGCCCTCGTCACCGGCCCCCACGTCCTCCGCGAAGGTCCTCATGAAGGACGGCGACGAGAACGAGCAGGTGCGGGAGCTCCAGGCGCGGCTGCGACAGCTGGACTACTTCGACCGGGCGCCCACCGGCTTCTACGGCTCGATCACGGCGAAGGGGGTCTCCGGCTTCCAGAAGAAGCGGGGGCTGCCCGCGACGGGCTCGGTGGACGAGACGACCTGGCAGCGGCTGCTCGGCATGACGAAGAAGCCGACGGCGGACGAGCTGAAGCCGTCCACCACCAACAAGCTGGACACCCCGGACGCGCGCTGCATGAAGGGCCGGGTGCTCTGCATCAGCAAGGAGAGCCGGACCCTCGCCTGGATGATCGACGGCCAGGTGGTCTCGTCGATGGACGTGCGCTTCGGCTCGGAGAACACGCCGACCCGCGAGGGCACCTTCGCGGTGGGCTGGAAGGCGAAGGAGTGGACGTCGACGATCTACCACACGCCCATGCCGTACGCGATGTTCTTCAGCGGCGGCCAGGCGGTGCACTACTCGGCGGACTTCGCGGCCCGCGGCTACAACGGCGCCTCGCACGGCTGCGTGAACGTCCGGGACAAGGCGAAGCTCTCGGCTCTCTTCGACCAGGTCAAGGTCGGCGACAAGGTCGTCGTCCACTGGTAGCGGAGGGGGAGGGAAGAAGGGGCGCGGGTGGGACCGGGGGAACGTGTCCCACCCGCGCCGGGTGCGCGGAGCCGTAGGTACGGGGGGAACCCCGGCTCTCTGCGCGGCCGATGACCAGTCGGCTCACTCTGTACTGCGCCGCCGGGCCCGAAAGTGTCACACCCCCGGTTCGGGAGCTCCCGCCGGGCAGAGCGCGAGGGCCCGCACACCTGCCGTGACCTGCGTCTTCGCCTTCGGCTTGGCCTTGGGCCGGTCCTTCGGGTCGGGCTTGTCCGCGCCGCCCCTGCCGCGCTTGCGGCCGGAGTCGGTGGGGGTCGGGACGGTGCCGTGGCCGACGTCCGGGACGTTCTCCCGGCTCTCGTCGTCCCCCTCGCCCGCGTCCTTCTCCTCGTCGTCCTTGCCCTTGTCCTTGCCCTCCCCGTCGTCCTCCTTCTCCGTGGCGGAGCCGAGGAGGGCGTCGCAGTGGGCACGCAGGGACTCGCCGGCGCGCAGGGCGCCGGCGAGCCGGTCGCGGCCTGCTTCGTCGAGGCGGCCGGCGCGGTACTCGCGGCACGCCTTGGCCTTGGCCTCGACGGTGGACCGGTCCGGGGCGGTGGCGTCGTCCTCGCCGCGGCCGGACTCGCCGGAGGGGGTGACGCCGGGCCGCGGGCTCGCGAGCGTGCCGTCCTCGGGCCGGGCCGTGGCGTCGCGGCCGGGTTCGGGCGTGCCGGCGGGCCGGCCCGGGTCCGCGCTGCGGGAGGGGTCCGGGTGGCGTTCGATCCCGGCGGAGGGTTCGCTCGGGTCGGTCGGGGTGGCGGTCTCGGCGGCGGTGACCGTGCGGGAGGGCTCCTTGTCGACCAGCGGGAGCACTCCGGTCCCGGCGGCGACGGCGACCCCGCCGACGGTGACGGCGGCGAGCGCGGCGGCGAGCCCGTACCGCAGCGAGCGTCCCCAGTGGCGGCCCGCGGCGGGGACTGCGGCGAGCCGGACCCGTCCGAGGTCGGCGGAGACGGAGGAGCCGGCCTCGGCGGAAGCGGCCGCGCGGGCGGCGGTGGCGGTGCGGAAGGCGGCGACGGCGGCCTCCTCCCCGGCGAGCGGTACGCCGGGGGCGGGGGCGGCGGAGACGCGGGCCGCGTCGAGGGCGTCGGCGAGGGCCGCGGCCGGGGTGCGGGCGGCGGGGTCGACGGGGTCGACGGGCTCACCCCGGAGCAGCCGCTCCGCGGCTTCCGGGTCGAGCCACTGGTACCGCTCGTCGGCCATCACATGTCCTTCTGCGTACGCGGACGCCAATGCGTCACACCGCCGGGGGCTATGAACCCCGGGTTCCGCCCGCGTTGGGGGGGTACTCCGTCGAGGCCCTGCGCGTCGTCGGCGGGCCCCTCGCCCGGCTCGGCCCCCGGCGCGCCGGGGGCTCCGGCCGCTCCGGCGGTGGTGTCGACGCCGAGGAGTTCGGCGAGCTTCTTCAGGCCGCGGTGCGCGGCGGTGCGGACCGCGCCGGGGCGCTTGCCGAGGGCCTCGGCGGCCGACTTGGCGTCGAGCCCGACGACGACGCGCAGGACGACGGCCTCGGCCTGGTCCTGCGGGAGACGGGCGATGAGGCGCATGGTGTCGCCGGTGGAGAGCGCCTCCAGGGCCTCGCCCGCGGTGTCGGAGTCGGCGGGCTTGTCGGTCAGCTCGGTCTCGTCGCCGCCGGAGGCGGGCCGGCGGCCGCGCATCCGGATGTGGTCGAGGGCGCGGTTGCGGGCGATCCGGGCCGCCCAGCCGCGGAAGCGGTCCGCGTCGCCGCTGAAGCGGTCGAGGTCGCGGGCGATCTGGAGCCAGGACTCCGAGGTGACGTCCTCGGCGTCGGCCTCTCCGACCAGCGTGCGCATGTAGCCCAGCAGACGGGGGTGCACGGCGCGGTACACAGTACGGAAGGCGTCCTCGTCCCCGTCCTGCGCAGCGAGCACCGCGGCCGTCAGCTCCGCGTCGTCCCCCAGCACTCCCCAAACCCTGTCCGTCGGTCGCGTTCTGCGCGCGCGTCAGCACGTCGGTCGCGGAGTCGGGGCTGGTCATCGCCGCCGGGTCCGCTTCGCGTTCCAGCACGCTACGTGGATTCCCGGTGTCACGTCCACGCGGGGCGGACACCTTGTGCAACTTGCAACCTTCGCTCCCCGCACAGGTGGTGTGACAGAAAGCGCACCACCGGCGCTGTATGGAGTACGGAGCCGTGCTGCGGCTCCGTGGTCGACGACCGGGGCCTCTCCTGTGGGGGGTGGCGGCCCCGGTCGTCTTCCTTTTCCGGATGCCCATCGGCCATCGGCGACCGATTTCTCCCATCTTCGTGCGATACGACACATCACCCGAAAGAGTTCCCCTCGGACGGATGTCAACCGAAGGTTGACACTCAAGGGGTGTCAACCTAGGGTTGCCTCATGACGCATCCCGCGGTTCCGCAGATCAGCATCCGTCTCGACGAACTCATCGAAGCGATCAAGAAGGTCCACCCGGACACGCTGGACCAGCTCTCCGGCGCGGTCATCGCGGCGGACTACCTCGGCGAGATCTCCGACCACCTCATCGGCCACTTCGTCGACCAGGCCCGCCGCTCCGGCGCCTCCTGGACCGACATCGGCCGCAGCATGGGCGTCACCCGCCAGGCCGCCCAGAAGCGTTTCGTCCCCAAGGACCCCGACGCCGAGAAGATGGACCCGAACGCCGGGTTCGCCCGCTTCACCCCGCGCGCCCGCGCGGTCGTCGTCGCCGCGCAGAACGAGGCGATCGCCGCGCGGAACGCGGAGACCGTCCCCGGCCACCTCGCGCTCGGGCTGCTCGCCGAGCCCGAGGGGCTCGCCGCCCTGTGGATCACCTCGCAGGGCGTCACCGCCGAGCGGCTGCGCGAGGCCGTCACGCCGACGCTGCCGCCGGCCGCCGAGGAGGTGCCGCCGCTGATCCCGTACGACGCGGCGGCGAAGAAGGTCCTCGAACTGACCTTCCGCGAGGCGCTGCGGCTCGGGCACAACTACGTCGGCACCGAGCACATCCTCCTCGCGCTCCTGGAGCACGAGGACGGCGAGGGCGTGCTCAGCGGCCTCGGCCTGGAGAAGGCGGTGGCGGAGCGGCAACTCGCCGAGCTGATCGCCTCCGCGACGATCGAGGCGCCCTCCGAGGGCTGAGCCTCAGGCGGTGCGGGCCCGGCGCGAGACCACCGCGCGCAGCACCCGGCCGCCCTCGACGGAGAGCTCACGGGCCCGGCGCAGTCCGGTCGGGCCGTGGGCGACCGAGTCCAGGACGGCCAGCTGCCGCCGGAGTTCCCCGGCGTGCAGCGGGCCGTCCTCGTTGACGTCGTGGAGGCGGTGCACGGTGAGCGCCACGGTCGAGCACCGCCCGGCCCAGGCACGCAGGGGTTCCTCGGCCCACTCGGCGGGCACCCCGTCGAGCATCGCGCGCACCAGGGTGACGACGCCGCCGTCGTCGGCGGCCTCGCCGCCCGCGCCGTCCAGCTCGACCCGCGCCTTGGCGACGGCCTCGGCCCACATCGCGCCGTCCCCGCGCGCGACCGCGCCCCACACCGGCCGCAGCACCTCGGCGCGCTCGGGCGCGAGCAGCGGCAGGCACCGGTCCAGACAGGCGAGCCCGGCGGCGGCGAGGCCGCGTTCGTCGGCCCCGTCGATCAGTTCCAGCAGACTCCGACCCGTACTCGACGTCATGGACGCCTCCTCGCCACCCGATGCGGACGCTCTACGTCCACTTCTGCGCCGGCAGGCGCTTTCTCGTCACTCGGCGGCCGAAAGCATGCCAGTGGCCCCGGTGTGCTGCATAGGGGTCGGACGGCGGACGAACAGGATTCGGTTCAGCCGCGCACCTTCGCCGCCAGCGCGCGGAAGTCGGCCCAGCTCCGCTCGGGTTCGCGGGGGTCCCACACCTTCTGGGAGAGGGCCGCGAGGGGAAGCCGGATGCCCGCGGCCACCTGGGCCTGGGTCTGGGCGCCGGAGAGGTCGCACCAGACGGCGAACCGGCCGCCGAGGATCTGGGCGTCGTACCGGGCCGGGACCGGGGTGGTGCCGCGGACGACGAGCGGCGTCCACTGCTCGTAGATGCGGCGGCCGGTCGGGTAGGCGAAGTCGTTGGGCTCGCCGAGCACGTAGTAGAGGTACTCGTCGTTGAGGTTGACCAGCCTGCGGCCCGCCTGGAGGTACGGGAGCGGGGGCCTGGCCCCGTACTCCTTGCCCGTCCAGTACTCGACCTCGATGTCCTTCGCCGCGCTCACCACGCCGCCGGCGAAGAAGCCGTCGTTCCACGCCTTGAGAGTCTTGCCGGTCGGCCGGACGGTGGCGGCGCGGTCGTTGAGCCAGTCGGTCGCGAGGTCCTGGACGCGGCCGGACGGCCCGTACGCCTCCCGCGCCGCCCGCGCCAGCTGCGGGTAGCTGGCCTCGGGGTCCTTCGCCATCAGCGCCACGTACTCGTCGGCGCCCAGGTGCCAGTAGGCGCCGGGGAAGAGGGCCGTGTACTCGCGCAGCAGGTCATCGACGATCCGGGCCGCGTCCGGGTCGGAGATGTCGACCGCGCCGCGCGGGGTGCGGCCGCTCGCGCTGACCAACTGGAGGTCCGGGTGGGCGGCGATGACCGCGCCGAGGTGCCCCGGCGAGTCGATCTCGGGGACGACGGTGACGTGCCGGCTCGCCGCGAGCGCGAGGATCCGGCGGACCTCCGCCTTGGTGAGATGCCGCTCCGAGACGACCTCGGGGTGCGAGTCCGACGCGATCCGGAAGCCCTGGTCGTCGGAGAAGTGCAGCCCCAGCTGGTTCAGCTTGAGGTCGCCCATCTCCCGGATCCGGTCCTCCAGCCAGGCGGCGGTGAAGTACTTGCGGGCGATGTCGACGTTGAGCCCGCGCTGCGGCTTCGCCGGACGGTCGGCGACCGTGCCCTCGGGCATCGCGCCGCTGCCCTTCACCGACTGCTTGAGGGTGCGGGTGCCGTAGAAGACGCCGGCCTCGTCGGGGCCCGCGATCCTGACCCGGCCGTCCTTCACGGTGAGCGTGTACGACTCGGCCGCGCCCTTCGCGCCGAGCGCCAGCTCGACGTCGCCCGGTCCCGCCGCGGCCTCGCCGCGGTAGCGCAGGCCGAGCTCCCCGGCGAGCAGCCGGCCCTCGTCGGCGAGGCCCGCGCTGCCGGCGCCGAGGACGACCCCGGCGGTCGCGGCCGGCTTCCAGCCGGGGCCGCGGGCCGGCTCGTGGGAGCGGACGGCGGGGACGGTGCGGGGGGCGGTGGAGAGCGGGTACGTCCGGGTGGGCGTGGGGCTCGGGGTCGGCGTCGGAGAGGGCTTCGCGGCCGAGGTCGTCGCCGCCGGTCCCGTACCGGAGGGGGCCGGGGAGGGGGTGTCCGTACCGGAGGGGGAGCCGTTCGAGCAGGCCGCCACGGTGGTCAGGGCCACCGCGGCCGCCAGGAGAGCCGGGCCCCGCAGGGGGCCTCGTGGGGAGTACCGCATCACTGGCATCCTCCCGCACCCGGGACGGACCGGCCAATCGCCGGGCCCCGCCTCTCCACCCACCAGAACGGAACCTTCACGTCCATCACACGTTCCTAAACTCTCCCTTCCGGGTGAAATTCGCGCACTCGTCGGACACTTCCCCCGTCCCGTCGATAACGTTGCGTCACGTCCACCCCACTCGTCCCGCCGTCCCGGAGCCCACGCTGACCAGCGACACCCACGTCCCCTGCCGCAAGCCGGGACCGGCGGACGCGCCTGCCATACCCGCCCAGAAGTCCCCCGGCGCCCCGCACGGCCTGCTGCCGTTCAACGCCGCCGCCCCGGCCGAGGCCGTGGAGCTGCTGCTCTCCTGCTGCCACAGCCGCCGCTGGGCCGAGCGGATCGCCGCCCACCGGCCCTACCCCACGGTGGACGCGCTGCTGGCCGCCGCCGAGGAGGCGGGGTACGACCTCGCCGGCTCCGATCTCGACGAGGCGCTCGCCGCCGAGTCCTCCGCGCCGCCGCACCCGGACGCGCCGCCGGCCGCCCGGACCGCGCTGCGCGCCGCCCACGCCGCGTACGAGAGCCGTTTCGGCCATGCGTTCGTCATCAGTCTGGACGGGGTGCGGCCGGGCGAGCGGCTGGACGCCGTCCTGGCCGCGATCCGGTCACGTCTGGGCAACGAACCGGAGGAGGAGCGCGCCGTCGCGGCCGACGAACTGCGCCGGCTGGCCCGCTCCCGACTCGCCTTCACGCTCGCCCGAGGGCTCACCTTTCACCGGGGGAACCTGTGATTCTCCCCGGAATGGGCCGAATCCGCCTCGGACGATAGCCCGTCCGTGCCTGTTTGATCACACTGAAGGACCCCGCGCGAGCGAACCGACAAGTCGTCGCTACGATGACCGGGGCCGGTGGACCGTACCCGGCCGGGCCAGACCGACAGAGAAGCCGGCCGGGCCCCTGATCCCCGCTCCCGGAGGGTTTTTCCGTGCCGGCTGGAACGCTGTACCGCGGCCGGGAAGGAATGTGGTCCTGGGTGGCTCATCGAGTCACCGGCGTCCTCATCTTCTTCTTCCTGTTCGTACACGTGCTGGACACCGCTCTCGTCCGCGTCTCCCCCGAGGCGTACGACGAGGTCGTCGCGACCTACAAGACGCCGATCGTCGCTCTTCTGGAGTACGGCCTGGTCGCCGCCATCCTCTTCCACGCGCTGAACGGCCTCCGGGTCATCGCCGTGGACTTCTGGTCCAAGGGCCCTCGCTACCAGAAGCAGATGCTCTGGACCGTCGTGGGCATCTGGGTCGTGCTGATGGCGGGTTCGCTGTACCCCGTCCTCGGCCACGCCGCACGTGAACTGTTCGGGAGCTGACGCCAGACATGTCCGCTGACACCACCTCCGCGATCGGTCCCGTCGAGGGCGCCGCCTACGACGTGGACAACCCCGCCCCCTACATCGAGGCCCCCCGCAAGCGCACGGGCAAGACCCCGCGCGCGACCCGCGGCAACTTCGAGATGGCCGCGTGGCTCTTCATGCGCCTCTCGGGCGTCGTCCTCGTGGTCCTCGTCCTCGGCCACCTGCTGATCCAGCTCTTCCTGGACGGCGGCGTCTCCAAGATCGGCTTCGCCTTCGTGGCCGGCCGCTGGGCGTCCCCGTTCTGGCAGGTCTGGGACCTGCTGATGCTGTGGCTCGCCATGCTGCACGGCGCCAACGGCCTCCGTACCGTCATCAACGACTACGCGGAGCGCCCCAACACGCGCCTGTGGCTCAAGGGCCTGCTGTACACCGCCACGGTGTTCACCATCCTTCTGGGCACGCTGGTGATCTTCACCTTCGACCCGAACATCCGCTAGGCACGGGGCTGAGGTAACCACCCAATGAAGATCCACAAGTACGACACCGTCATCGTCGGCGCCGGCGGCGCCGGCATGCGCGCCGCCATCGAGGCGACGAAGCGCAGCCGCACCGCCGTGCTGACGAAGCTCTACCCCACCCGCTCCCACACGGGCGCCGCGCAGGGCGGCATGGCCGCCGCGCTGGCCAACGTGGAGGAGGACAACTGGGAGTGGCACACCTTCGACACGGTCAAGGGCGGTGACTACCTGGTCGACCAGGACGCCGCCGAGATCCTGGCGAAGGAGGCCATCGACGCCGTCCTCGACCTGGAGAAGATGGGCCTGCCGTTCAACCGGACCCCGGACGGCACCATCGACCAGCGCCGCTTCGGCGGCCACTCCCGCAACCACGGCGAGGCGCCGGTCCGCCGGTCCTGCTACGCCGCGGACCGCACCGGCCACATGATCCTCCAGACGCTGTACCAGAACTGCGTCAAGGAGGGCGTGGAGTTCTTCAACGAGTTCTACGTCCTGGACCAGCTGATCACCGAGGTCGACGGCGTCAAGAAGTCCGCCGGCGTCGTCGCGTACGAGCTGGCCACCGGCGAGATCCACATCTTCCAGGCGAAGGCGGTCATCTACGCCTCCGGCGGCACCGGCAAGTTCTTCAAGGTGACCTCCAACGCCCACACCCTGACCGGTGACGGCCAGGCCGCCTGCTACCGCCGCGGCCTGCCCCTGGAGGACATGGAGTTCTTCCAGTTCCACCCGACGGGCATCTGGCGCATGGGCATCCTGCTGACGGAGGGCGCCCGCGGTGAGGGCGGCATCCTCCGCAACAAGGACGGCGAGCGCTTCATGGAGAAGTACGCGCCGGTCATGAAGGACCTCGCGTCCCGTGACGTCGTCTCCCGCTCCATCTACACGGAGATCCGCGAGGGCCGCGGCTGCGGTCCCGAGGGCGACCACGTCTACCTGGACCTGACGCACCTCCCGCCGGAGCAGCTCGACGCCAAGCTCCCGGACATCACCGAGTTCGCCCGTACGTACCTCGGCATCGAGCCGTACACGGACCCGATCCCGATCCAGCCCACCGCGCACTACGCCATGGGCGGCATCCCGACCAACGTCGAGGGTGAGGTCCTGTCGGACAACACCACCGTCGTCCCGGGCCTGTACGCGGCCGGCGAGGTCGCCTGCGTGTCGGTGCACGGCGCCAACCGCCTCGGCACCAACTCGCTGCTCGACATCAACGTCTTCGGGCGCCGCGCGGGCATCGCCGCCGCCGAGTACTCCCACAAGCACGACTACGTCGAGCTGCCGGAGAACCCGGAGTCCCTGGTCGTCGCGCAGATCGAGAACCTGCGCAACTCCACGGGCAGCGAGCGGGTCGCCGACCTGCGCCGCGAGCTCCAGGAGACGATGGACGCCAACGTGATGGTGTTCCGCACGGAGCAGACCATCAAGACGGCCGTCGACAAGATCGCCGAGCTGCGCGAGCGCTACCGGAACGTGTCCATCCAGGACAAGGGCAAGCGCTTCAACACCGACCTCCTGGAGGCCATCGAGCTGGGCAACCTGCTCGAACTGGCCGAGGTCATGGCCGTCTCGGCCCTGGCGCGCAAGGAGTCCCGCGGCGGTCACTACCGCGAGGACTACCCGAACCGCGACGACGTCAACTTCATGCGCCACACGATGGCGTACCGCGAGGTCGGCGAGGACGGCTCCGAGACCGTGCGTCTCGACTACAAGCCGGTCGTCCAGACCCGCTACCAGCCGATGGAGCGTAAGTACTGATGGCCACCCCCGTTCTGGACAAGGTCGAGGCGGAGTCCGCCGCCTCCCCGTACATCACGGTCACCTTCCGGATCCGCCGCTTCAACCCCGAGGTCTCGGACGCGGTGGTCTGGGAGGACTTCCAGGTCGAGATCGACCCGAAGGAGCGTGTGCTCGACGGTCTCCACAAGATCAAGTGGGACGTCGACGGCACCCTCACCTTCCGTCGCTCCTGCGCGCACGGCATCTGCGGTTCCGACGCCATGCGGATCAACGGCAAGAACAGGCTCGCCTGCAAGACGCTGATCAAGGACCTCAACCCCGAGAAGCCGATCACCGTCGAGGCCATCAAGGGCCTCACGGTGCTGAAGGACCTCGTGGTCGACATGGAGCCCTTCTTCCAGGCGTACCGCGACGTCATGCCGTTCCTCGTCACCAAGGGGAACGAGCCGACCCGCGAGCGCCGGCAGTCCGCCGAGGACCGCGAGCGCTTCGACGACACCACCAAGTGCATCCTGTGCGCCGCGTGCACGTCGTCCTGCCCGGTCTTCTGGAACGACGGCCAGTACTTCGGTCCGGCCGCGATCGTCAACGCGCACCGCTTCATCTTCGACTCGCGCGACGAGGCCGGTGAGCAGCGCCTGGAGATCCTGAACGACAAGGACGGCGTGTGGCGCTGCCGCACCACGTTCAACTGCACGGACGCCTGCCCCCGTGGCATCGAGATCACCAAGGCGATCCAGGAAGTGAAGCGCGCGCTGATCACGCGTCGCTTCTGACCTCTCCGGAGTGCCGCGGAAGGCCCCGTCTCCCCCTCGGGAGGCGGGGCCTTCCGCGTGTGCTCAGCCGTGCCAGTGGGGCACGGTCGGGTCGGCCTCCGCGAGGAGCATGACGCGGCGGAGGAGGTCGTTGAGGGTGGTGCGCTCGGCGGGGCTGAGGACGCCGAGGAGCCGCTCCTCCTCGTGTCCGAGCACGTCCATGGCGCCGAGCCAGGTGGTGCGGCCGGACTCGGTGAGCTCGACGACGACCCGGCGCCGGTCGGTGGTGGAAGGGGTGCGCCGGACGAGTCCGCGCTTCTCCAGCGCGTCGAGGCGGCCGGTGACGGAGGCGGGGGCCAGGTCGAGGTCCTGGGCGAGCTCGGAGGGGGCGGCGGAGCCGCCGCGGCCGGCCAGCTTGTGCAGGGTGTCGAACTCGTGGCGTTCGAGGTCGAAGTCGAGGAGGGACTGCTCGCGGACCCTCCTCAGGTGTACGGAGAGCTTCTTCATCCGGGTGACCGCGCCTTCGACGACGGGGTCGAGCTCGGGCAGGACGGGCTGCCAGCGGGCGACGTGCCCGTCGGTCCAGTCCTCGGCCCGGCCCTGGGGGCGGGCCTGGGGCGCTGCGGGGTCCGGGTGGTCCATGGGCTGATCGTACGTCCGGGGGCGGGGTTCGCTTCGGCATCTGATATTTCGTTGCCGAATTATTCGGTGCCGAAATATAGTCGCGCCCATGGCTGCCACGACCGCCCCACCGCCCGTCCGCCACCCCCTCCGCACCCGCCCCTTCCGGCTGCTCTTCACCGGGCGGGTGCTCTCCCTCACCGGCGACGCCGTCGTCCCCGCCGCGCTCGCCCTCGCCGTCCTGGAGGCGACCGGCTCCACCGGCGCGCTCGCGCTCGTGCTCGCGTGCGCGATGGTGCCGAAGCTGCTCCTCCTGCCGGTCGGCGGGGTGCTCGCCGACCGGTTCGACGCCCGGACCATCGCCCTCGCCACCGACCTCGTCCGGTGCGCCGCCCAACTCCTCGTCGGGGCCCAGCTCCTCGGCGGCAGCCCCGCGCTGTGGCTGATCGCCGCCGCCTCGGCCGCGGGAGGGGCGGCCGGCGCCTTCGCCATGCCGACCGGCGCGCCGCTCGTCCGCGGCACCGTCGCCCCGGAGTCGCTCCAGCGGGCCAACGCCGCCATGGGGATCGCCCACAGCGCCACCCGCGTGGGCGGGCCCGCGCTCGCCGGCGCGCTCGTCCTCACCGTCGGCCCCGGCTGGGCCTTCGTCCTCGACGCGGCCTCCTTCGCGGTCAGCGCCGCGCTCCTGGCGGTCCTGCGGATCGACCGGGTGCCGGTCCCGCGCCGCTCCTTCGTCGACGACCTGCGCGAAGGCTGGCGGGAGGTCAGGTCCCGCGACTGGTACTGGACCAGCCTGGTCGCGCACAGCGCCTGGAACGGCGCCGCCGCCGTCCTGATGACCCTCGGCCCCGCGATCGCCCTCGACCGGCTCGGCGGCGCCGGCGCCTGGGTGCTGCTGCTCCAGATCGGCGCGGTGGGACTGCTCGCCGGCTCGCTCCTCGCCGACCGGCTGAAGCCCACCCGCCCCGTCCTCACCGCCAACCTCGCCCTGGCGACCTACGCGCTGCCGCTGCTGCTGCTCGCGGCGGACGCGCCCGCCGCGCTGACCATCGGGGCGTACGGGCTCGCACAGGCCGGACTCGGCTTCCTGAACCCCGTCTGGGACACGGTCGTCCAGCGCGAGGTCCCGGAACAGGTGCTGGCCCGGGTCGTCTCGTACGACTGGCTCCTCTCGCTCGCCGCGATGCCGGTCGGCTACGCCCTCGCCCCGCTCGCCGCCGACGCCTGGGGCCCGGGCGCCCCGCTGGTCGCGGCGGCCCTCCTGGTCGGCGGCTGCTGCCTGGCGACGGCCCTGGTGCCGGCGGTGCGGAGGCTGCGCTGAGGCTGCGCCGGGGGGCTGGGGGGCGAGGGGGGCTCAGGGCGAGGTGGACTGAGGGCGAGGTGGGCTGAGGGGCGCTGCCGACGCGGGCCGCCGCGCCCTCGGCGCGTACCGCCGTACCCTCGATGCCCCTGCGGGGCCGGGCGCCCTGGCCGCCGCCCGGCGTCAGGCGCCCGTCAGGACGCCTCGGTGCCGGCGACCTCCGCGAGGAAGTCCTCAAGGAGGCGGAGGGTCTCCTCGGGGCGTTCCAGGGACGGGAGGTGGCCGGCCCAGGCGAGTTCGACGTGGCGGGCGGCCGGGAGGAGGGCGGCGGTCCTCTCGCCGATGACGCGGAAGTCGGGGACGTCGTGGGCGCCCGTGACGACGAGGGCGGGTACGGCGACGCCCCGGAGGTCGTCCTCCGTCACGCCCGAGGGCCGGGCGTCGAACTCCTCCGGTGCGGCCAGCTGGAGTTCGAAGGCGCGGCGCTGCATGGCGTGGACGAGGGCGCGGGCCCCGGGGCCGGCTTCGGGGCCGCACCACAGGTCGACGTTGAGGGCGGTCGCGGCGTCGAGGTCGCCGGCCTCCAGCAGGTGGTCCTCCCGGTCGAGGAAGGCGCGGAGTCCGGGGCCGGCCTCGTGCTCGACCGGCGCGGCCGCGCAGAGCAGCGCGAGCGCCGTCGTGCGGCCGGGGTGGCGGACGGCGAACTCCAGGGCGACCTCGCCGCCGAAGGAGGAGCCGACGAGGACCGCCCGCTCGGCGCCGAGGTCGTCGAGGAGGTCGCGCACGTCGTCCGCGTGGAGGTGCGCCGCGTCGACGGGGGTCTCGCCGAAACCCCGGAGGTCGCAGCGGACGATCCGGTGCCCCGCGTCGGCGAGGGCCTGGAACTGGCCGTCCCACATCCGGCGGTCACAGACCCCGGAGTGCAGCAGGACGACGGTCTGGGGGCCGGTGCCGGCCGTGTCGTGAGAGAGCGTCATCGGCGCGACTCTAGCCGCCCCCGGCCTCTCCGACCACACCTTTCCCCCGCCGGCTTGAACACGTTCAAGAAGAGGTCTACAGTCATGCCCGCCAGCATTTGAACACGTTCAAGGGAGCGTGGGGCATGGACCTCACCGTCGTCGCGTACATCGCCTACCTGCTGATCAGCGTGGCCCTGACCATCTGGGTCGCCCGCACCCTCAGCCGCAACGGAAGGATCTTCCTCGCCGACGTGCTGCACGGGAACGAGAAGCTCGCGGACGCCGTCAACCACCTCCTGGTGGTCGGCTTCTACCTCGTCAACTTCGGCTTCGTCGCCCTCTACCTGCGCCAGGACGAGACCGTCGCCGACGCCCGGGAGCTCTTCGAGGCCCTCTCCGTCAAGCTCGGCGTCGTCCTGCTCGTCCTCGGCGTGATGCACCTCGGCAACGTCTACGTCCTCAACAAGATCCGCCGCCGCGGCGCCATGGAGCGCGAGCAGGTCCCGCCGGTCGCCCCGCAGGGCTGGACCACCGTCCCCAAGAACGGCCCTTGGGCCCCGCCCGCCCCGCAGGCCTGACCCGTCGTGACGACCACCGCCATGACGACCGCCACCGGCACGACCGCCACCGCCCGCCCGGGCACCCCCGTCGGACGCCTGACCGTGCTGTACGACGCCGGCTGCCCGCTCTGCGTGCACGTCAGGCACTGGCTGCTGCGCCAGCGGCAGCTCGTACCGCTCGACTTCGTCCCGGCGGGCTCGCAGCGGGCCGGGGAGCTCTTCCCGGACCTCGACCACGCCGCCACCCTGCGGGACATCACCGTGGTCGGGGACCGGGGCCAGGTCTACACCGCCTCGGCCGCCTGGATCGTCTGCCTCTGGGCGCTGGCCGAACACCGGCCCAGGGCCCACTGGCTCGCCACCCCCGCCGGACAGCCCCTCGCCCGCGCCGCCGTCCTCGCCGCGGCGAGGTGGCGCGAGGCGCTCAGGGACCCCGCCGCCGGGGACGGGACGGCCGGGGAGGGGCCCTGCGGGGACGGGCACTGCGAGGTGCCGCGTCCGCCCGGCTAGGCTCGGCTCCGTGAAGGACGCGAAGGAAGAGAAGAAGGCCCCGGACGCCCCGGACGCCCCGAAGGCACCGAAGGCCCCGAAGAGCGAGCAGACCCGGACGCTCATCCTGGAGACCGCGCTGCGGCTCTTCCGGGAGCGGGGGTACGACAAGACCACCATGCGGGCGATCGCCCAGGAGGCCGGGGTCTCGGTCGGGAACGCCTACTACTACTTCGCGTCCAAGGAGCACCTGGTCCAGGGCTTCTACGACCGGATCGCCCAGGAGCACCAGGCGGCCGTCGAGTCGGTCCTGGAGGGCGGCGAGAAGGAACTGGTCGCCCGCATCAGGGGCGTCCTGCTCGCCTGGCTCGACATCGCCGAGCCGTACCACGAGTTCGCGGCGCAGTTCTTCAAGAACGCCGCCGACCCGGACAGCCCGCTCTCGCCGTTCTCCCCCGAGTCGGAGGGGCCGCGCGAGGCGGCGATCGAGGTGCACCGGAGGGTCATCTCCGGCGCCTCGGTCAAGGTCGACCCCGAGTTGTCCGAGGCGCTGCCCCAGCTGCTGTGGCTCCAGCAGATGGGGCTCGTCCTCTTCTGGGTGTACGACCGCTCCGAGGGCGCCGCCAACAGCCGGCGCCTGGTGGAGCGCCTGTCGCCGGTGACCGCGCGGGCGATCTCGCTCTCCCGCTTCCGGATCCTGCGCCCGCTGGTGAAGGAGACCCACGAGCTGCTCGCCGACTTCATGCCGACGGCGGCCGGGATGGCGGCGTCGGGGCGGCCCCGCAGGACCGCCCCGAAGAAGGACTCACCGGAGCCCGCGGCCGACTAGATCCAGGAGAGTTCCCACAGGCGCCAGATGCCGGTGCCGTCGGAGAGGTTCTGCGAGCCGCCGACGGCCTCGGTGGCGAGGACGTAGTCCTTCTTCTGCCAGAGCGGGATCAGCGGCACGTCCTTGGAGACCTCGTCCTGGATCACCTTGAAGTCACGGGTGGCCCGGGAGCGGTCGCTGTACTGCTGGGTGTCGGTGATCAGCTTGTCGACGACCTTGCTGGAGTACCCGGTGGCCAGGGCGTTCCCGGTGCCGACGAGCGGGGCGGTGAAGCTGTCCGAGTCGGGGAAGTCGGGGAGCCAGCCGACGGTGTAGGCGTCGTAGGCGCCGCTGGTGTAGCCCTTCTGGAAGGCCTGCCAGTCGGCCTCCACCACCTTGACCTTGAAGAGGCCGGTCTTCTCCAGCTGCTTCTTGATCTCGGCGGTCTCCGCCTTGTACGTGGCGTCCTGGCGGTAGCCGAAGGTGAACGTGACCGGCGTCTGCACGCCGGCGTCCTCCAGGATCTTCTCCGCCTTCGCCTGGTCCGGCGCCGGGTAGCGGTCGTAGAAGGCCGTGCTGTGGCCGACGAAGCCCTGCGGGATCAGCGAGTAGAGCGGCTCGACCGTGCCCTTGTAGGCGCCGGTGGTGATGGCCGGGCGGTCGAGGACCGCCGCGATCGCCTGGCGCACGGCCTTGTTGCCCATCGTCGAGCCGGGCCGGGTGTTGAAGTTGATGTTGCGGATCTCGGCGCTCTCCGCCTCGGTGAGCCGGGTGCCGCCGTTGGTGTCGAGGCTCTCCACGAAGGACGGCGGGAGCTGGCGGTGCGTCACCTGGACGGCGCCGGACTTCCAGGCGTTCGCCAGGTCCTCGGACTGCTTGAAGTACTTCACGATGACCGGACGGCCCGTCTGCGCCAGCGCCCCCCGGTACTTCGGGTTGGGCTCCAGGAGGGCGCTCTCGCCGGGCTTGTACTCCTTGAGGAGGTACGGGCCGGTGCCGTCGACGGCGTGGTCCTGGCGGAGGGTGTCCGCCTGGTAGCGGTCGCGGTCGACGATCGAGCCGGCGCCGGTGGCCAGCTTCAGCGGGAAGGTGGCGTCCCGGCCGCTGAGGTTGAAGGTGACCGTGCGGCCGTCGGCCGTGACGTTCTTCAGCGTCGGGAAGAGCGGGGCCGGACCGACCTCCGCCTTGATCTTCAGCATCCGGTCGAAGGAGTACTTGACGTCCTCGGCCGTCACCTTGCGCCCGCTGGAGAAGCTGAGGTCGTCACGGAGCGTGCACTGGTACGTGGTGAGCTTGTCGCCCACGAACTTGCAGCTCTCGGCGGCGTCCGGGGTCGGCGCGGTGAAGCCCGACTTGAAGGTCAGCAGCGACTGGTAGACGTTGCTGTAGAGCGCCCAGGAGCCCGCGTCGTACGCGCCGGCCGGGTCGAGCGAGGTGACCTCGTCGGTGGTGCCCACGGGGACGGGGTCGGTGCGGCCCTCGTCGGAGGGCAGGAGTTGCCAGCCCCCCACCCCCGCGGCCACCAGTACTCCACAAGTGATGAGGATCCGGAGACGGACCGTCGACCGCATTGCCGTGCTTCCTTTTTTCGTGCAAAAACCCCAAGAGCGACGGCCCCCGAATCGTCGCGTTTGCGCCACCCAATCACACCGGTTTCACATGGGGAAGAGGAAATCTTCACACGGCATGCATATGTCCGGGAAATGCGAATTTAAGTCGATGAGCAGCACGTATCGACCCCGGCGCATGGAGTGACACTCTCCGATTAAGCCTGTTTCGAGGCGAGTTGGACCACGGTGATGTCGGAGGGCACGCCGACCCTGACCGGAGGCCCCCACGCGCCCGCGCCGCGGGACACGTACAGCTGGGTGTCGCCGTACCGCTCCAGACCGGCCACGGTCGGGTTGGCGAGCTCGGCGAGGAAGTTGCCGGGCCAGAGCTGGCCGCCGTGGGTGTGGCCGGAGAGCTGGAGGTCGACGCCGTGGGCGACGGCGTCGTCGATGACGACCGGCTGGTGGGCGAGGAGGACGGCCGCGCGCGACCGGTCGCGGTCCCCGAGCGCCCGGGCGAAGTCCGGCCCCTGCCCCTCGGCCTCGCCGGCCACGTCGTCCACCCCGGCGAGGTCGAAGCCCGCGGCGATCTCCAGCCGCTCGTTGCGCAGCGGCCGCATGCCCAGCTCGCGGACGTGGTCGACCCAGGCGTCGGCACCGGAGAAGTACTCGTGGTTGCCGGTGACGAAGAAGGAACCGTGCCGGGCGCGCAGCCCCGCGAGCGGCTCGGCGGCCGGCCCGAGGTTCTCCACGGTGCCGTCGACGAGGTCGCCGACGACGGCGATGAGGTCCGGCTGGGTGGCGTTGATCGTGTCGACGATCCGCTGCGAGTGCGCCCGCCCGAGGATCGGCCCGAGGTGGATGTCGGAGACGACCGCGATCCGGTACCCGTGCGCGGCGCGCGGCAGCTTCGCCAGCGGCACGGTCACCCGCTTCACCCTGGGCCCCCGCAGCACCCCGTACGCCCCGTTCGCCACCGTCCCCACGGCGACGGCCGCGGCGGCCCCGCCGACCACGCGGGAGACGAACAGCCGCCGCGAGACCTCGGACGCGGGCACCGCGGTGCCGGCCCCCGTCTCGCCCTCCGTCTTGGGCTCGGGCTCGGGCTCGCTCTTGGCCTCGGGCTTGGTCTCGGCGGCGGGCCCGGTCTCGGGCTTGCTCTCGGGCTTGGTCTCGGCGTCGGGCCCGGTCTCGGACTTGCTCTCGGGCTTGGTCTCGGGCTTGGGGGTGGGCTCCCCCGTCCGCTCCGGTACGGGAACGGGCGCCGGCGCCGGTACGGGCACGGCCGCGGCGGTCCGGGCGCCGGCCGCGCGCCGCGCGAGCCACCGCGACAGCACCGGCCGCACCGCCTCGCCCACGACCAGCGCGAGCACGAGGTACAGCAGCACCGCGAGCCACAGGAACCCGGGCCAGGCCACCGCCTGCTGCACCGGGAACGGCGCCCCCGCCCGCCCCGAGGCGAGCGCCGCGACCGAGAGCACGGGCAGCACGATCACCGCCGCCGTGCCGAGCCGCCGCGCCCGGCCACCGGGCGCGGCGACGTCCCGGACCAGCCGGCGCCACACGTACCAGTGCACCAGGACGAGCAGCGCGAGTACCACGACCAGGAACGGCAGGAAGGCGATCACGCCCGGAACCTCACTTGTTTCAGTCGGTGGAGCGACGGGAGGCGCGCACCCCGCGCAACCCGATCACGCCGATCACCGTCCCCAGGACAAAGGACGTCACGGCGAGCAGCAGATGGACCCAGAAGTAGGCCGTCGGGTCTCCGGCGTCGTCGAAGGCGAGACCGCTCCCGTCGTTCCAGAGATTCTTGACGAAAGTGATCCAGATGAACCAGCTCCACCCCCCGAACGCGAGCAGGAACCAGGAGACGCGACGGCTGAGCTTCATGGGCTCAGTATCACCATGCGCCCCGGTGACCCCGCGTCCGGGTGGACGGGTGGGGGTGAAGGGGGCCGCGGGGTTCGGATCGGTGGGTCGGGCATGTACGTTCTCGATCGTGTCTGCTTCGAACAGGACCGCTGGTGCGGTCGCCGCCGCCCTGTTGCTTCCGCTCACGATCGGTGTGGGGCCCGCTCACGCGGATGAGCCGGTGAAGCCCGGGGGCACCGCGACCGCCACGGCCACCGCCACGCCGCAGCCGAAGCCGCCGGCGAACATGTCGTCGGTGGGCGGGACGCTGCTGGGGCTGCCGGGGACGCAGGTGAAGCTGGGGACCGGGGCGCCGGTGCTGCCGAAGGAGCTGTCGGCGCGGTCGTGGATCGTCGCGGACGCGGAGAGCGGCGCGGTGCTCGCCTCGCACAACGCGCACTGGCGGCTGGCGCCGGCCTCCACGCTGAAGATGCTCTTCGCGGACACCCTGCTGCCGAAGTTCCCGAACCGGGAGCAGGTGCATCTGGTGACCGGCCAGGACCTGGCCGGGATCGGCGAGGGGTCGAGCCTCGTCGGGATAAAGGAGAAGCAGAGCTACACGGTCCGGGACCTGTGGCTGGGGGTCTTCCTGCGGTCCGGGAACGACGCCGTGCACGTGCTGACGCAGATGAACCAGGGGCTCGGCAAGACCGTCGCCGAGATGAACGCGCACGCGGCCGAGCTCCAGGCGCTCGACACCCATGTGAAGTCGCCCGACGGCTACGACGCCCCGGGGCAGGTCTCGTCCGCGTACGACCTGACGCTGATCGCCCGCAACGGCATGCAGAAGGCGGATTTCCGGGAGTACGCGGCGACCCCGCGGGCGGCCTTCCCGGGCGAGGCGAAGCCGGGCAAGAAGCGCGAGACCTTCGAGATCCAGAACACCAACCGGCTGCTGACCGGCGACTTCGGCATCGCCCCGTACCAGGGCATCGCCGGGGTGAAGAACGGCAACACCACGCACGCGGGCGCCACCTTCACGGGGGTCGCCGAGCGGAACGGCCGGGTGCTGCTGGTGACGGTGATGAACCCCTCGTCGAAGGAGCAGCACGCGGTCTACAAGGAGGCCGCGCGGCTGCTCGACTGGGGGTTCGCGGCCTCCGGGAAGGTGACGCCGGTGGGTGAGCTGGTGGCGCCGAGGAACGCGGTGCCGGTGGCGCGGCCTTCGGGAGGGACGGAGTCGGGGGCGGCGGCCGCGCCGGGCAAGGAGCACCCGCAGTCGGGGGGTCCCGCCGTCGCGGCCACCGCCGAGCAGGGTTCGGGCGGGGTCGGGATCGCGCTCGCCATCGCGGGCGGGGTGCTGGTGCTGCTCGCGGCCGCGGTCTTCCTGGTCAATCGGCGCTGGCCGGCGACGGGGCGGTCCCGTTCCCGTTCCCTTGCTCCTTCCCGGACGGCCGATCCGGATCCCGAGGTGAATCCTTAGCGTCGACGGCCGTCCAGGCCGAGCAGAACAGCAGGAGCTTCGCGGTGAAGTTGATCCAGAGGAGCAGGGCCACCGGCACGCCGAAGGCCCCGTACATCGACTTCGCCGCGACCTCCCGCATGTAGCCGCCGAGCAGCAGTTTGAGGAGTTCGAAGCCGGCCGCGCCGATGAGGGCGGCGACCACGAGCCGGCGGCGCGGCGGATCGACGCCGGGCAGCAGTTTGAGGACGTAGAGCAGGATCAGGAAGTCGGCGGCCATCGCCACGAGGACGGCGGCGGTCTGCAGCACCACGCCGCCCGCGCCGCCGCCGGAGATGCCCAGCCGGTCGGCGCTCCAGCCGACGGCCGTGGAGCCGAGCCAGGAGGCGGCGAGCGAGCAGAGGGCGACGCCGCCGAGGCCGCAGAGGACGATCGCGTCCTTGCCCTTGCGGACCACGGGGTTGCCCTCGTCCGTGTCGTCGAGGCGCCAGACCGCCCTGAGGCAGTCCCGCATCGCGCCGATCCAGCTGATGCCGGTGAGGAGCAGCAGGGCGCCGGCGACGAGGCCGACGGTGCCGGCGTTGGCGACGAGGCCGCCGATGTCGAGCTGGTCGGAGATGCCGGGGACCTGGTCGGAGAGCTTCTCCTCGATCCGGTCGAGCTGGTCGTCGGTGAGCAGCGCGGCGCCGATCGCGGCGGCGACCGTGATCAGCGGGAAGAGGGCGAGGAAGGAGAGGAAGGTGATGGCGGCCGCGAGCCGGGTCCAGTGCACCTCGTCGAGCCGCTCGTAGGAGCGCCAGGCGTGGGTCCTCATGAGCCGGACGGCCCAGGGGCCGATGACGGGGAGCTTGGTCAGCCAGTCCATGGGACCGAGCATCCCCCGGTCGCGCGCGGGGCGCGGGGACCGACACCGCGCGACAGGGACAGCAATACCGGCATAAGCGACATAGGCGGCGATACCGTCACTCTCATGGCTGTCGAACCCCTCGTCCCGGACGACGACTTCGTGCCCCTCACGGGCGCCGGGCGCACCGCGCCGTCGCTCGCGCTGCTCGTCCGGCCGCGCTCGGCCGCCGAGGCCGCCGCGGCGGTCCTGGGCCGGGGGCCGCGCGGCGCCGTCGCCCGCGGTCGCGGCCGGTCCTGCGGCGACGCGGCCCAGAACGCGGGCGGGACCGTGCTGGACCTGACCGCGCTCGACCGGATCCGCGGCCTCGACGCGGCGGCGGGGATCGTGGTCTGCGAGGCCGGGACGGAACTGGGCGCGCTCGCCCGGGCCTTGCTGCCGTACGGACTCCACCCGAGGACGGGCGCGGGCGACTGGACCGCCGGCGGGGCGGTCGCCTCGGGGTACGGGAACGGGGTCGAGGCGCTCGAACTCCTCGGCGCCGACGGGGAGTCCCGGACGGTCCGCCGCGGCGACCCGCTCTTCGACGCGACCGTCGGCGGACTCGGCCTCACCGGGGTCGTCCTCTCCGTGACGCTGGCGCTGCGGCCCGTCGAGACGGCGTTCCTGCGGGAGCGGACCGCCCGTTTCCGCGACGCCGACGCGCTGCTGGCGCACTGGACCGGTTCCGGCGCGCCCCGGGAGCCGTACGCGCGGGCCCGGTTCGAGCTGGCCGGGCGGGGCCGCGCCGTCCTCACGACCGCCGCCCCCGTCCCGTACGCCGGTCTTCCCCGGGGCCACCGGGCCCGCCGCGCACCGCTCGCCCCGCCGTCCCTCCTGAGCGGCGTACGGACCCCGGGCGGGCTGCGGCCGCTGCCGGGGCTGGGGCCGCTGCCGGGGGCGGGAGCGCGCCCCTCACGCGCGCGCGTGACGGGGTCGTACGGCTCGGGGGCAGGCGCCTTCGTCCGGTACCGGTGCGCCGTCCCGGAAGGGCGGGAGGAGGCGCTGCGAGGGCTGCTCGCGCTCCTCGCCGACCGGCGCTCGCCCGCGCGGGCCGCCCGGCACGCGCGCGTGGAGCGGGTGTACGCGGACGGGGCCGGCCCCCTGTCGTTCGCGGTGCGCGGCTGGTGCCTGGCCGTCGACGTGCCCTCGGGGACGCCGGGGCTGGGACGGTTCCTCGACCTCCTCGACGAGCGGGTGGCGGCGGCCGGCGGACGGGTCTGCCTGGCCGAGGACGCCCGGCTGCGGCCTTCGCTGCTCCCCGTGATGTATCCGCGGCTCGACGCCTTCCGCGGGCTGCGGGCCGACCTCGATCCCCGGTCCGTGTTCCGCTCGGACCTCTCCCGCCGCCTCGGCGTCGGGAAGTGAAGAGGAGTGATGTCGTGAAGGACGCCTTCGGTGCCCCGCAGTCCCTGCTGCTGCTCGGCGGCACGTCCGCCCTCGGGCTCGCCACCGCGCGCCGGCTGATCGCCCGCCGCACCCGTACGGTCTGGCTGGCCGGCCGCCCCTCCCCCGAGCTGGCCGCGGCGGCCGGGTCGCTGCGCGCGCTGGGGGCCGAGGTGCGCGTCGTGCCCTTCGACGCGCTGGACACGGACGCGCACGCGGAACGGCTCGGGAGGGTCTTCGCCGAGGGCGACGTCGATCTGGTGCTGCTGGCCTTCGGGGTCCTCGGCGACCAGGCGCGCGACGAGTCCGATCCGGCCGCGGCGGTGCGGGTCGCGCAGACCAACTACACGGGGGCCGTCTCGGCGGCCCTGGTGTGCGCGGGCGCGCTCCAGGCACAGGGGCACGGCTCGCTGGTGGTGCTGTCGTCGGTGGCGGGCGAGCGGGGGCGGCGCTCCGACTTCATCTACGGCTCGTCGAAGGCGGGGCTCGACGTCTTCGCGCAGGGGCTGGGGGACGCGCTGCACGGGACGGGGGTGCACGTGATGGTGGTGCGGCCGGGCTCCGTGCGCGGGGCGGGGCGGCCGGAGGCGCCGCTGTCGACCACCCCGGAGGCGGTCGCGAGCGCGATCGAGCTGGGGCTGCGGCGCCGCTCGGAGACGGTGTGGGTGCCGGGCCCGCTGCGGCTCGTGGCCTCGGCGCTGCGGCACGTGCCGCGGCCGCTGCACCGGCGGCTGCCGGTGTGAGGCTCCCGGGTCCCACTCGGGCTCCCGGGTCCCGCTCGGGGCTCCCGGGTCCCGCTCAGGAGGTGGAGCGGGCCGGGCAGCCGCCCTGCGTGGGGACGGCCGAGACGGGGCGGCCGCTGCCGAACTCGTAGTCGTACAGCTTCCGCCACACGCCGTCCGCGCCCTGCTCGTACAGGGCGAAGGAGGAGCAGGTCCAGGCGGCCTCGTAGCCGGCCAGTTCCTCGTAGGCCCGGTCCATCGCCTCCTCGGCGATGCCGTGGGCGACGGTGACGTGCGGGTGGTACGGGAACTGGAGCTCGCGGACCAGCGGCCCGGCCTCCTCGCGGAGGCGGTCCTGGAGCCGGTCGCAGCCGGCCATGCCCTCGGCGAGGGTGACGAAGACCACCGGGGAGAGCGGGCGGAAGGTGCCGGTGCCGCTCAGCCGGATCCCGAAGGGGGACCAGTCGGCGGCGACGCCGGCGAGGTGCGCCTCGATCTCCGGCAGCCGGTCCTGGTCGACCTCGGTCGGCGGGACGAGGGTGACGTGGGTGGGGATGGCGTGCGCGGCGGGGTCGCCGAAGCCCGCGCGCCGCTCCTGGAGCAGGCTGCCGTGAGGCTCCGGGACCGCGATCGAAACGCCGAGCGTTACGGTCCCCACGTCGTTCTCCTCCGTCGTCCTGTTCGGGTCGGTGTGTGGTGGTGCAGCCGCCAGTGTGCGGCCTGCACCACCCTGATGGCCAGGGTCCTCGGACCCTGTGCCGCGTCGGCGCCGTGTCGGCGCCTCCCCGGCGCTTCCTCAGTGCTTCGCGGGCAGGAAGCCGATCCTGTCGTACGTCTGCGCCAGGGTCTCGGCGGCGACCGTGCGGGCCTTCTCCGCGCCCTTGGCCAGGATCGAGTCCAGCGTCTCCGGGTCGTCCAGGTATTCCTGGGTGCGGCTCCGGAAGGGGGTG
This sequence comes from Streptomyces sp. NPDC056503, assembly GCF_042794995.1. Taxonomy (NCBI): domain Bacteria; kingdom Bacillati; phylum Actinomycetota; class Actinomycetes; order Kitasatosporales; family Streptomycetaceae; genus Streptomyces; species Streptomyces sp. NPDC056503. Next base: position 25,349 of record NZ_JBHTST010000043.1, on the reverse strand, counting down.
ACGAAGTCCACCATGACCTCGGCGAGGTCGGTCTTGAGGGCGCCGTACATCTTGCCCTCGTAGCTCTTCTCCAGCTCCGCGATGCCCGTCCCCGTGAGGGTGGACATGATCGTGAGGAGGTTGGAGACGCCGGCCTTGTTCTCCGGGTCGAAGCGGATCACCGTGTCGGTGTCGGTGACGGCGCTCTTGACCTTCTTGGCGGTGACCTTCGGGTCGTCGAGGAGGTTGATGAGGCCCTTCGGCGTGGACGCCGACTTGCTCATCTTGATCGTCGGGTCCTGGAGGTCGTAGATCTTCCCGGTCTCCTTGACGATGTACGGCGCCGGGACCGTGAACGTGTCGCCGAAGCGGCCGTTGAAGCGCTCCGCGAGGTCGCGGGTGAGCTCGATGTGCTGGCGCTGGTCCTCGCCGACCGGCACGTGGGTGGCCTGGTAGAGGAGGATGTCCGCGACCTGGAGGATCGGGTAGGTGAAGAGGCCGACCGTGGCGCGGTCGGCGCCCTGCTTGGCGGACTTGTCCTTGAACTGGGTCATGCGGGAGGCCTCGCCGAAGCCGGTGAGGCAGTTCATGACCCAGCCGAGCTGCGCGTGCTCGGGGACGTGGCTCTGGATGAAGAGGGTGCAGCGCTCCGGGTCGAGGCCGGCGGCGAGGAGCTGCGCGGCGGCGAGCCGGGTGTTGGCCCTGAGCTCGGCCGGGTCCTGCGGGACCGTGATGGCGTGCAGGTCGACGACCATGTAGAAGGCGTCGTGGGTCTCCTGCAGCGCGACGTACTGCCTGATCGCACCGAGGTAGTTGCCGAGGTGGAACGAACCCGCGGTGGGCTGGATTCCGGAGAGCGCACGGGGGCGAGCATCAGAGGCCATGCACATCATTCTCTCAGGTGTGGGAACCGATCCCCGACTGCCGGTGTACCAAGAGTGTGAGGACACGGGAGGGGGGCTCGGCCGTCGTCGACGAGAGCGCCGTGATCGCCCGGGTGCGCGCCGGAGAGCCGGAGGCGTACGCGGAGCTGGTCCGCGCGCACACGGCGATCGCGCTGCGGGCGGCGGTGGCGTGCGGGGCGGGTGCGGAGGCCGAGGACGTGGTGCAGGCGGCGTTCTTCAAGGCGTACCGCTCGCTGGGGAGTTTCCGGGAGGGCGCGTCCTTCCGGCCGTGGCTGCTGAGCATCGTGGCCAATGAGACCAGGAACACACTGCGTGCGGCGGGCCGGCAGCGGGCGGTGGCGGGGCGGGAGGCGCAGCTGCTGGCGGGCGAGCCGCTGATACCGGAGTCGGCGGACCCGGCGGTGGCGGTGGTGGACGGCGAGCGGCGCCGGCGGCTGTGGGAGGCGCTGGACGGACTGGCGGAGGAGCACCGGCGGGTGGTGGTGCACCGCTATCTGCTGGAGCTGGACGAGGCGGAGACGGCCGAGGCGCTGGGGTGGCCCCGGGGGACGGTGAAGTCGCGGCTGAGCCGGGCGCTGAAGAAGCTCGGGCCGGCGCTGGGGGCGCGGGAGACGAGGGGAGGTGGGGAGTGTGCGTGAGGACGAGGGGCCGGTGGGTTCCGGTGGGCTGCCGGAGGAGCTGAGGGAGCTCGGGCGGTCGCTGCGGGTGCCGGACGTGGACGGGGAGTCGATGGCCGAGCGGGTGCTGGCCCGGCTCCTCGCCGAGCACGTGCCGGTGCCGGTGGCCGTCGTGGAGGCGGAAGCGGAGGCGGAACCGGAGCGAGTGTGGTGGGCGTGGCCGCCGCGGTGGTGGCGGGCGCTGCTGGCGGCGCTGTCCGGGGTGCTCGTGGTGGCGGTGCTGACGCCGCCGGTGCGGGCGGCGGTGGTGGAGTGGCTGGGGTTCGGCGGGGTCGCGGTGGAGTACGCGCCGGGGGCGCCTCCGGTGGCTCCGGCGAAGGTCCCGGGGTGTCCGGATCCGGTGCCGGTGGCGGAGGCGGCCCGGCGGGCGGGGTTCGCGCCGCCGCTGCCGGAGGGGGTGACCGGGGCGGTCACGTCGGTGGCGGGGCGGGCGCCGACGGCGGTGGTCGGCGTCTGCTGGCGGACGGCGGAGGGGGTGGTGGTGCGGCTGGACGGGTTCCCGGGCGCGCTGGACCCGGGCTTCGTGAAGGAGATACGGGTGCAGCCGGAGCCGGTGACGCTCCCCGACGGGACGGCGGCGTACTGGTTCGCCGAGCCGCACCGGCTGACCTTCCCGCTCTCCTCGGTCGACGGCCGGTGGCGGCAGGAGGTGCGGCCGGCGGGGCCGACGCTGCTGTGGGTCCGTCCGTCGGCGGGGCTGACGCTCCGGCTGGAGGGCATACCGGACCGGACGGAGGCGCTGCGGGTCGCGGGCTCCGTCCGGTAGCCGGTCGTCGGTGGCTCAGGCGGGCAGGCCCGGGGCCGGGTGGGCGGCCATCAGTTCGGCGACCTCGGCGCGGATCTCGGCGAGGGTGTCCTCGTCCTCCGCCGCGGCGGCGGTGACGGCGCGGTCGATCCAGTCGGCGACCTGGTCCATGTGCGCGGGGGCGAGGCCGCGCGAGGTGAGGGAGGGGGTGCCGATGCGGACGCCGGAGGGGTCGAAGGGCTTCCGGGGGTCGTAGGGGACGGTGTTGTGGTTGACGACGATGCCGGCCCGGTCGAGGGCCTTGGCGGCGGTCTTGCCGGGGACCCGCTTCGGCGTGAGGTCCATCAGGATCAGGTGGTTGTCGGTGCCGCCGGAGACCAGGTCGAAGCCGCGGGCGAGGAGGGCGTCGGCGAGGGCCTTGGCGTTGGCGACGACGGCGTGGGCGTAGTCGCGGAAGGAGGGCCGGGAGGCCTCGTGGAGGGCGACGGCGATGGCGGCGGTGGTCTGGTTGTGCGGACCGCCCTGGAGGCCGGGGAAGACGGCCTTGTCGAGGGCCTTGGCGTGCTCCCCGGTGGACATCAGCATGGCGCCGCGCGGGCCGCGGAGGGTCTTGTGGGTGGTCGTGGAGATCACGTCCACGTGACCCACCGGGGAGGGGTGGGCGCCGCCGGCGATCAGGCCGGCGATGTGGGCGATGTCGGCGACGAGGACGGCGCCGGCCTCGCGGGCGATCTCGCCGAAGGCGGCGAAGTCGATGGTCCGGGGCAGGGCGGTGCCACCGCAGAAGATCACCTTGGGGCGTTCGGCGAGGGCGGTCTCGCGGACCTGGTCGTAGTCGATGAGGCCCGTGTCCTGGCGGACGCCGTACTGGACGCCGCGGAACCAGGAGCCGGTGGCGGAGACGCCCCAGCCGTGGGTGAGGTGGCCGCCCATGGGGAGCGCCATGCCCATGACGGTGTCGCCGGGCTTCGCGAAGGCGAGGTAGACGGCGAGGTTGGCCGGGGAGCCGGAGTACGGCTGGACGTTGGCGTGGTCGACGCCGAAGAGGGCCTTGGCGCGCTCGACGGCGAGGGTCTCGACCTGGTCGACGACCTGCTGGCCCTCGTAGTAGCGGCGGCCGGGGTAGCCCTCGCTGTACTTGTTCTGGAGGACGGTGCCGGAGGCTTCGAGGACGGCGGCGGAGACGTAGTTCTCGCTGGGGATGAGGCGGAGCGTGTCGGCCTGGAGCCGTTCCTCGGCGCCGACGAGGGCGGCGAGTTCGGGGTCGGCGGCGGCGAGCGCGGGGTGGCCTGCGGTCCGCGGGTGCGGGGTCACGTGTTCCTCCGGGAGTACGTCGGAACGTCCCGGGGCGGGTGCCGCACGGGACGCGGAGCGGTCCCGTGATGCCCAGGCGAGCGGCACCTCGTGTGATGGGGCGCGCGCGGCTCCCCCGGGGTCGGTTCCCCGTACGCCAGTCGCCGCGCGTGTTCACAGAGTAGCTGGCGCGCCGTTTCCGAGGTTTCCCCGTCCGGGATGCGAGCGACGATAAGAAGGGGGCACACCCAGCCCCGGCCGCAGGACGATCGGAGATCCCGTGTCGAGAACGCAAGACGAGATCGCTGCCTCGGACGCGCACAGCGCCCACAACTACCACCCGCTGCCCGTCGTCGTCGCCTCCGCCGAGGGGGCCTGGATGACCGATGTCGAGGGGCGCCGCTTCCTCGACATGCTCGCCGGCTACTCGGCGCTGAACTTCGGGCACGGCAACCGCCGGCTGATCGACGCGGCGAAGGCCCAGTTGGAGCGGGTGACGCTCACCTCGCGGGCCTTCCACCACGACCGGTTCGCCGAGTTCTGCACCCGACTGGCCGAGCTGTGCGGCAAGGAGACCGTGCTGCCGATGAACACCGGGGCGGAGGCGGTCGAGACGGCCGTGAAGACGGCCCGGAAGTGGGGGTACGAGGTGAAGGGCGTGCCGGACGGGCACGCGAAGATCGTGGTGGCGGGGAACAACTTCCACGGGCGGACGACGACGATCGTGTCGTTCTCCACGGACCACGAGGCCCGGGACCACTTCGGGCCGTACACGCCGGGCTTCGAGATCGTGCCCTACGGCGATCTGACGGCCCTTGAGGCGGCGGTCACCGAGAACACGGTGGCGGTGCTGCTCGAACCGATCCAGGGCGAGGCGGGCGTGCTGGTCCCGCCGGCCGGCTATCTGCGCGGGGTGCGGGAGCTGACGGCCCGGCGGAACGTGCTGTTCATGGCGGACGAGATCCAGTCGGGCCTGGGCCGGACGGGCCGGACCTTCGCCTGCGAGCACGAGGGCGTCGTCCCGGACGTGTACATCCTGGGCAAGGCGCTCGGCGGCGGTGTGGTGCCGGTGTCGGCGGTGGTGGCGGACGCGGACGTGCTCGGCGTCTTCCGGCCGGGCGAGCACGGTTCGACCTTCGGCGGGAACCCGCTGGCCTGCGCGGTGGCCCTGGAGGTGATCGCGATGCTGCGGACCGGGGAGTACCAGCAGCGGGCGGCGGAGCTCGGCGAGCACCTGCACGGGGAGCTGGGGCTGCTGGTGGGCGGCGGAGCGGTGGAGGCGGTACGGGGCCGCGGCCTGTGGGCGGGCGTGGACATCGCGCCGGAGCGCGGCACGGGCCGGAGGATCTCGGAGCGGCTGATGGAGCGGGGGGTGCTGGTGAAGGACACCCATGGTTCGACGATCCGGATCGCGCCGCCGCTGGTGATCTCGAAGGAGGACCTGGACTGGGGTCTGGAGCAGCTGCGGGCGGTGCTCTCGGACTGACGGGACAGGACGGGCGGGCTCCGGTTCCGGGGCGGCGGGAGGGCCGCCGCCCCGGGCGACTCGGGTCATTGACACCACAGTTGGTCTAGGCCAATGATGCGGCCATGCCGAGACTCCGTCTGCGTCACGCCGTGCGTGGCGCGCTCGCCGTCCTCCTGCCGCTCGCCCTGCTCGGGGCCGCCGGCGGACCCGCGCAGGCCGCCCCCCGGGGGGCCTGGCCCGAGCCCGCGCCCGTGGTCTCGCGGGTCGAGACCACGGACCCGGTCGTCTTCGTCACCATCGACGACGGCTGGTTCCACGACCCCGCCGCCGCGGAGCTGCTGCTCGACCGCCGGGTGCCGGCCTCGCTCTTCCTGCTCCCGGGGGCGTACTCGTACGACTCCGGCTACTTCCACCGGCTGCTCGACCACGGCCGGGTGCGGATCGAGAACCACACGGTCGGCCATCCGGACCTCACCACGCTCGACGCGGCCGGCCAGAAGGCCGAGGTCTGCGGGGCCCGGGACGCGCACCTGGCGGAGTTCGGCGACGGACCGCGGCTGCTGCGCCCGCCGTACGGGGTGTTCGACGAGACGACCCGGACCGCCGCCCGCGCCTGCGGGGCGAAGGCCGTGGTGACGTGGACGCACGACCTCACCACCTGGGGCGGGTGGACGCCGCCGACCCCGGAGCTGAAGGCCGGCGACATCATCCTGCTGCACTTCAACGAGACGCTGGAGGAGGACCTGGAGCGGGCCCTGGCCCTGGCCGAGGCGGCCGGCCTGACGCCGGCGCCGCTGCGGGAGTACGTACCGGAGTAGGCGCCGGAGCCAGGGGGTTCAGAGGATGACGTGCGGGAGGAAGCGGGCGTACTCGTCGGTGACGGGGCCCGCCGACTCCCGGATGCCGAGCCCCGCGGCCTCGTCCTCGACGACCCAGGCGCCGAGCAGCGTGCGGTTGCCGTCGAAGTCGGGGAGCGGGGCGAGGCCCTGGTAGCAGCAGGCCTCGTCGCGGACGGCGGGCTCGCTGCCGGGCTCGTGCAGGGTGACGCCCGCGCCCTCCCGGCCGAGCAGCGGCTTGGCCGCCCAGCCGGTGGTCGTGGCGAGCTCGCGCGGCCCGTCGAGATAGGCCGGCAGCAGGTTGGGGTGGCCCGGGTAGAGCTCCCAGAGGATCGCGAGGAGCGCCTTGTTGGAGAGCAGCATCTTCCAGGCGGGCTCGATCCAGCAGGTGGTGCCGGTGCCGCCGCCGTTGTCGAGGGTGGCGAGGACGTGCTTCCCGAACGGGTCGGTGGCCAGCCACTCCCACGGGTAGAGCTTGAAGCAGCTGCGGATGAACCGCAGCTTCTCGTCGACGAAGCGGCGGGAGAGCCGGTCCCAGCCGATCCGCTCCACGGAGAGCGCCTCGGTGGCGAGTCCGGCCTGCTCGGCGGTCTCGCGCAGGTACGCGACCGTCATCAGGTCCTCGCCGAGCTCGTCGGTCTCGGAGTGGGCGAAGTGGACGGGCCCGGCCGGCAGCAGCGGCGCCTGCCGCTTCCAGGCGTCGACGAGCCGTTCGTGGAGCGAGTTCCACTGGTCGGCGCCGGGGAAGCGCTCCTCCATCCAGAACCACTGCGGGCTCGCGGCCTCCACCAGGGAGGTCGGGGTGTCGGCGTTGTACTCCAGCATCTTCGCCGGGCCGGTGCCGTCGTAGACGAGGTCGAAGCGGGCGTAGAGGGAGGGGAGTTCGGCACGCCGGCGCCAGGACTCGGCGACCCGCTCCGCGACCTTGGGGTCGGTGATCCCGAGGTCGGCGAAACGATCCCGCTCGACGATGTGCGCGGCCGCCGCGAGGCACATGGCGTGCAGCTCCTCGACGACCTCCTCCAGCGCCTCGACCTCGGGCAGCGTGAAGGAGTAGTACGCGCTCTCGTCCCAGTACGGGCGGAGCGAACCGTCCGGGTAACGGGTCAGCGGATAGACGAGCCCCTGCTCCTCGACGATCTCCTGCCAGCCCGGACGGGGCTCGATGGTGTGCCGTTCCATGGTGCCGGTCCGCCCGCCTCAGCCGCCGCTCGACCCGGAGGACGAGCAGCCGAAGCCGCCGGTCTCGACGGCCTTCCGGTCGAAGCTGCCGCCGGCCACGCGCGCCTCGCGGACGTAGCCGCCGTAGTAGTAGGCGCCGCGGACGGTGGTGCCGTTGTCGTCGTCGTCGGGGGCGCCGGTGTCGCACCGGTAGCCCGGCAGCTCCTCCAGCGTGACCGGGTCCGCGCACCGGCGGTCGGGTTCGGCGCCGCAGGCGGTGATCGTCGCCGCGAGCACGCCCATACCGCCGAGCACCACCGTGCTCGACCTGAGCCTCCGCATGTCCCTCGCCCTCCCCTTCGCGTGACCGCGCACCCTCGTGTGCGCGTGACACGTCCGCGCGGCCGTTCGTATGACCGCGGGCCTCGCGACCGCACAGTGTAGGCCGCCGCTTTCCGGCCTCGGCACCTAGAGTCCCTATGTGCTCTTCGGTATGGTTTGCGCGCTCGGATCGGCCCTCTGCTTCGGCGCGGCCACCGTCTTCCAGGCCGCCGCCGCCCGCGCGGCCGAGCCCGGCACGGGCAGCGGCGTCGACGTCGGACTCCTGTGGCGGGCGGTGCGGCAGTGGCGGTACGCCGTCGGGCTCGCCCTCGACGGCCTCGGCTTCGCGCTGGAGGTCGTGGCCCTGCGGACGCTCCCCCTGTACGCGGTCGGCGCCGCGCTCGCCGCGAGCCTCGCCGTCACGGCCGCGCTCGCCTCCCGGATGCTGGCGGTGCGGCTGAGCCGGGCCGAGTGGGGCGCGGTGGCCGCGGTCTGCGCCGGGCTCGCGATGCTGGCGCTCGCCGCCGGCCGGGAGGGCCACCGGGACGGGCCCGAGGCGCTGCCGTGGGTCCTGCTGGGGATCGCGGCCGGCGTCCTGCTGCTCGGCGCGGCGGCCGGACACCTCCCGGACCGGTCCCGAGCCCTGGTCCTCGGCCTCGGCGCGGGCATCGGCTTCGGCGTGGTGGAGGTGGCGGTGCGGCTCCTGGACGGGGTGGACCCGGCGGACCCGGCCCTGTGGGCGCTGCTGCTCGGCGGCGGCGCGGCGTTCCTCCTCCTCACCTCCGCCTTCCAGCGGGGCTCGGTGACGACGGCGACGGCCGGCATGGTCCTGGGCGAGACGCTCGGCCCGGCGGCGGCCGGCCTCCTCTGGCTGGGCGACCGGACCCGCGAGGGCTTCGGCTGGCTGGCCCTCACCGGCTTCGCCCTGGCCGTCACCGCCTCCCTGGCCCTGGCCCGCTTCGGCGAGGCGCCCGGGCCCGCGGCCGGGCCGGAGCAGGACCCGCCGCCCTCCGGGCCCGGGAAGGAGACGGCCGCCTCGGAGTGACCCTCAGGCCGACGCGCCGCGCGCCCTCAGGTACTGCTCGAAGGTGATCCGGCCGGTGGCGTTCCCGGGGGCCAGGTGGCCTCCGGCGCGGAAGGCGCGGTAGGCCGCGCCGGCCAGCGGGAGGGGCAGCAGGCGCCGGGCGCGGCCGGTGGCGGCGAGGTAGGCGCGGGCCAGCTCGTCGAAGGTGCGGACCTCGGGGCCGCCCATGTCGGGGACACGGCCCCCGGGGGCGCCGGCGGCGAGCTCGGCCAGCCGCTCGGCGACCTCGGTCACCTCCACCGGCTGGTCCGAGACGCCGGCGGGCAGCGGCAGCACCAGCGGGACCTTCGCCGCGGCCGCCAGGACCCGCGCCACCAGGTCGTGGAACTGGGTGGCCCGCAGCACCGTCCAGCCGAGCCCGGACTCCTCGACCAGCCGCTCCACCGCGTACTTGGCGCGGTAGTAGCCGAGCGGCACCCGGTCGACGCCGACGATCGAGATGTAGACCAGGTGCCGGACCCCGGCGCGGCGGGCCGCCGCGATCAGCACCCGGGCCGCCTCCTCGTCGCCGCCGCGCGGGCTGGAGGCACAGTGGACCACGGTGTCGACGCCCGCCAGGGCCTCGTCGAGGCCGGTCCCCCGCCGCAGGTCCACCGGGTACCGCGGCGAGCGGCGGCTCAGCCCGCGCACCTCGTGCCCGTCGGCGGCGAGCCGGGCGCACAGCGGCCTGCCGAGGGTGCCGGTGGCTCCCGTCACCAGGATCGTCTTCGTCGCCGTCGTCATCTCCGGGGATCCTTCCCGCCGTGGGCGCCCCTCGTGGAGCGCCCCTCACCCGTACGTGACCGGCGGGACCGCGCGGATGTGACAGCCTCAGCCGCCGGCTTCCGGATGCGCGGCGAACTGCCGGGTCGCATAGCCGAGCTTGTCCGGGTTCATCACCATGCGCACATCGGTGATGCGGCCGCCGGCGCGGGTCTCCACGGCGGCGACGCCGATGAGCCGGGCGCCCACGTGCAGCACGATCCCGGGCGCGCCGTTGACCTCGGCGACGGTCAGCCGGGCACCCTCCTCCGTACGCCGGGAGACGCCCACGAGGAAGCGGAGGACGTGGTCGCGGCCGCGGATGGGGCGGAGGGCGGACCGCACCTTGCCGCCGCCGTCGCTCCACCAGACGACGTCCGCCGCGAGGACCTTCTCCAGGGCGGCGAGGTCGCCCTCGCGGGAGGCGGCGACGAAGGACTCGACGAACTCCCGGTGCCGCCCGGGCGCGGGCGGCTCGAAGCGGGCGGCGCCGTCGTCGCCGGGCCCGGTCACCCGCCGGGCGGCCCGGCCGTACAGCTGGCGGCAGTTGGCCTCGCCGAGGTCGAGCAGACCGGCGATCTCCCGGTGCGGATAGCCGAAGGCCTCGCGGAGCACGTACACGGCCCGCTCGGCCGGGGTGAGCCGCTCCAGGAGCAGGAGCAGGGCCATGGAGACGTCGTCGCTCCGCTCGGCGGCCTCCAGCGGCCCCGTGCCGGGCGCGCCGAGGAGACCGCCGCCCGCGGTGAGCAACGGCTCCGGCAGCCAGGTCCCGGTGTACCGCTCGCGGGTGGCGCGGGCGGAGGTGAGCCGGGTGAGGCAGAGGTTGGTGACGACCCTGGTCAGCCAGGCGCCGGGCCGGACGAGGGCGGACCGGTCGGCACCGTCCCACCGCAGATAGGCGTCCTGGACGGTGTCCTCGGCCTCCTCCGCGGACCCGAGCATCCGGTAGGCGAGCCCGAAGAGCCGCGGCCGGTGCGCGGTGAACTCCCGTGCGGCGGCCTCCGCGTCGGGCCGGGGCCGCTCGTCCGGGGTGGGGTGCGTCGTCACGCCCCCCACCCTGCCAGACCCCCCGGCCCGGGCCGTCAGCCGTCCTCCGGGTCCCGGTCGCCGTCGAGGCCCTCCAGGACGCCGCAGAGGGAGTGGAGGGCGCCCTGCCAGGCGCTGTCGGGCGGGGTGCCGTAGCCGACCACCAGACCCTCCAGGGTGCGGAGGGCCTCCGGGTGGCGGAACTGGCCGAGACCCTGGACCGCCAGGCCGTGCCAGGCGGCGGAGCGGAGCGCGGCGCCCTCGGTGCCGGGCGGGAGGGAGAGGACCGCGTGGAGGCCCGCCGCGATGCCGCCGACCCGGATCCCGGGGGCGCGGGCGGCGAGCGCGGCGACGAGCTGGTCGCGGCGGTGCCGGTAGCGCAGCCGCATGGCGCGGACGTGCCGGTCGTGCGCCCCCGTGGCCAGGAACTCCGCGAAGGCGAGCTGGTCGGGGGTGCCGCACATCCAGTCCACCACCGCCCCCTTGGCGGCGACGACCTCGTCCACCAGGCCCTCCGGGAGCACCATCCAGGCGAGCCGCAGCCCCGGCGCGAGGGACTTGCTCGCGGTGCCGAGGTAGACGACCCGCTCCGGGTCGAGGCCCTGGAGCGCGCCGACGGGCTGCCGGTCGTAGCGGAACTCCCCGTCGTAGTCGTCCTCCAGGACGAACCCGCCGGTCGCCCGAGCCCAGTCGACGACCGCGGTCCGGCGGTCCGGCGGCAGCGCCCCGCCGAGCGGGAACTGGTGGGCGGCCGTCAGCAGCACCGCGTCCGGGGCGAGGGACGGCAACTCCTCGACGCGGGTGCCGCGTTCGTCGAAGGGCAGCGGCGGGGTGGCGAGCCCGGCGTCCCGCAGCAGCGCGACGTGCGGGCCGAGCCCGTACGACTCCACGCCCACGGCCTTCGCCCCGCGCCCGCGCAGGGCGCGGCCTATCAGCATCAGGCCGTGCGCGAACCCCGAGCAGATCACGATCCGTTCGGGCCGGGCGTACACGCCCCTGGCGCGGGCCAGGTACTCGGCGAGGACCGTCCGCAGCTCGTCCCGGCCGCGCGGATCCCCGTAGCCGAAGGCCTCGTTGGGCGCGGTGGTCAGTGCCCGCCGGTACGCCTTCAGCCACGCGGCGCGCGGGAAGGAGGCGAGGTCCGGGGAGCCGGTCCGGAGGTCGTACGCGGGTGCGCCGGCCCGCCGCCACGCGACCCGCCCGGCCGCCCCGCCGCCCGGCCGCCACGCCGTCCCGCCCGGCGTGGGCCCACCCGACACCGGTCCACTCGGCAGCAGTCCACCCGGCAGCGGTCCACGCGACACCGGTCCACTCGGCGTCGGGCCGCCCGGCACCGGTCCGCCCCGCACCGTCCCGTCCCGCGCCGGACCCGCGGTCGGGGGCGTGGCGCTCTCGTCCGCACCGGCCTCCGGGGCCGCCGGCCGGGGATCCGCGCGGCGGGCCACCCGGGTGCCGGAACCCTGGCGTGCGGTGAGCCACCCTTCGGCCACCAGTTCGACGTACGCGTCGGCGACCGTGTTCCGGGCCACCCCGAGGTCCGCCGCGAGCTGGCGCGAGGACGGCAGCCGGGTGCCCGGGGCGAGGCGCCCGCCCCGTACCGCCTCGCGCAGGGCGTCCATGAGGCCGGCCCTGAGCCGGGTGCCGCGCAGGTCCAGATGGAGGTCGGCGCCGAAAGTGGCCCAGTCGTTCCTCATGGGAATGGACCATAGCGGCACGCCATCCGCTGCGTACGGTGGCTTCATGACCACCACCACAGCGCACTCCCCCGCCCAGGCCCTCGCCCACGAGCACACGCCGCGCATGCCGTTCTTCGAGCGGGCGCCCGAGTTCTACCGGGCGATGGCCCGCCTGGAGCAGGAGGCCGCCAAGGGCGTGGACCCGGCCCTGTACCACCTGATCAAGATCCGCGCCTCGCAGCTCAACCACTGCGCCTTCTGCCTCGACATGCACACCAAGGACGCCCTCGCCGAGGGCGAGTCCGTCGAGCGGGTCGTCCAGCTCTCCGCCTGGGAGGAGTCGAAGCACTTCTACACCGAGCGCGAGCTGGCCGCGATCGCCCTCACCGAGGCGGTCACCGTCCTCACCGACGGCTTCGTCCCCGACGAGGTGTACACGGCGGCCGCGGCCCACTTCGACGAGGAGGAGCTCGCCAAGGTGATCGGCGCGATCGTCGTCATCAACTCCTGGAACCGGATCGCCGTCACCACCCGCATGGTCCCGGGCCACTACACCCCGCGCTCCCACTGAGAACGGGCGGAGCCCCCCGGTCCGAGGACCGGGGGGCTCCTGTGCGTTCAGGCGCGGGTCGGGCTCAGATGAGGCCGAGCTCGCGGACCGCGTCGCGCTCCTCCGACAGCTCCTTGACGGAGGCGTCGATGCGGGTGCGGGAGAACTCGTTGATCTCCAGGCCCTGGACGATCTCGTACTTGCCGTCCTTGCAGGTGACGGGGAAGGAGGAGATCAGGCCCTCCGGGACGCCGTAGGAACCGTCGGACGGGACGCCCATGGAGGTCCAGTCGCCCTCGGCGGTGCCGTTGACCCAGGTGTACACGTGGTCGATGGCGGCGTTCGCGGCGGAGGCCGCGGAGGACGCGCCACGGGCGTCGATGATCGCGGCGCCGCGCTTGGCGACGGTCGGGATGAAGGTGTCGGCCAGCCACGCCTCGTCGTTCACGACCTCGGCGGCGTTCTTGCCGGCGATCTGCGCCTGGAAGATGTCCGGGTACTGGGTCGCGGAGTGGTTGCCCCAGATGGTGAGGCGCTTGATGTCCGTGACCGAGGAGCCGGTCTTCTGGGCCAGCTGCGTCAGCGCGCGGTTGTGGTCCAGACGGGTCATCGCGGTGAAGCGCTCGGCCGGGACGCCCTTGGCGGCGGACTGGGCGATGAGGGCGTTGGTGTTGGCCGGGTTGCCGACGACGAGGATCTTGACGTCGTCCGCGGCGTGGGCGGCGATGGCCTCGCCCTGCGGCTTGAAGATGCCGCCGTTGGCGGCGAGCAGGTCGCCGCGCTCCATGCCCGGGCCGCGCGGGCGGGCGCCGACGAGCAGGCCGATGTTGGCACCCTCGAAGCCCTTGTTCGGGTCGTCGAAGATGTCGATGCCCTTGAGGAGCGGGAACGCGCAGTCGTCGAGCTCCATGGCGGTGCCCTCGGCGGCCTTCACGCCCTGCGGGATCTCGAGGAGGCGCAGCTTGACCGGCACGTCCGCGCCGAGCAGGTGGCCGGAGGCGATGCGGAAGAGCAGCGCGTAGCCGATCTGGCCGGCCGCGCCGGTCACGGTGACATTCACGGGAGTGCGGGTCATGGCGATCTCCGTAAGACAGCTGGCGGTGGGGTTCCCTGCCCCTGAGGCTGGATATCGCTCCCCTGATCGATCGATGTCTCGATGTGAAGAGATATCCGGCGGTCAGGCTATCGGACCCTGGCGCCCTCGCACCCCCACCCCCTTGTGGTGCGGCTCACCTCGCGCCCCGTTTCACCCTCCCGTGCAGCCGTCCTCGCCGCCGGAGAGGCTCGCGCAGGCGCGCGCGGCACTCCCGGAGGCGACCGGGATCATCGTGGTGTACGCGCCGCCGGAACCGTCCGCCAGGACGTTCGCGGCGCGGACGGCGGTGCCCGACTGGACGCTGACCTCGTCCCCGGGGGCACCCCCGCTGATCCGGGCCCAGGCCGCCCCGCAGACCTCGCTGTGCCGGACCTCGACGAGGGCGGCGCCGACGCGGGTGCGGGCGACGGTGGTGGCGAGCGGCCCGCCGCAGCCCATCTCCTCCGGGTCGAGCCCGCCGCAGTCGGCACCGGCGCACCGAACGCCCTCGGGGAGGCTGGGGGTGGGTGACGGGGCGGTGGTGGTGGCCCGCGCGGGCGGCGCGGCGGCCGGCGCCCCGTCGGTCCCGCCGAGGTCGACCAGCAGGACGGCGGCGGTGACGACGAGCGCGGCGCCGACGATCCCGGCGGCGTAGAGCAGCGGCGAGACCCGGCGGGGCCCGCGCGTCCGCCGCCCCGGCGAGGGGGCGGGGGCAGGGGCGGGGCCCGAGGCGGGACCGGGACCGGGGCCGGAGCCGGGACCGGAGCCCGAGGCAGGACCGGGGCCGGGGGACGGCGGTGGCGGCACGGCCCGGATGCGCATGGTCCGGTCGGCGGGTACGCCCTCCGGGGCCGGGCCCCGCTCCCGTACGCCCTCCTCCGCCGCCCGGCCCGGTACCGCCCGGTCGGAGACCGCCTGGTCCCGCACCGCCTCCTGGTCCGGTACCGCCTGGTCCGGTACCGCCCGCTCGCGCAGGAGCCGCTTCCAGGCGCGGTCGGCGTGCTCCCACTGGGCGGTGAGGGGGCCGAGGTCGGCGCCGGTGATGTCGGAGAGCGCGACGACCGCGCTCCTCGGCACGGGCCCGCGGGCGTTCACGTACCCGTCCCAGTCGGCCGGCCGGTGTCCGGTGCGCTCGGCGACGGCGGCGACGCCGAGTCCGCTGCGGTCGATGACCAGCCGCAGCCGTTCCGTGAACGCCCGCACGTCCGGGTCGAGTTCGCCGGACAGCGCCTTCCACGCCGACATGTGCACCCCCTCGTCGCAGTTCCTCGAAGGATGGCAGCTCCGGGCGGTGAGCGGGACCCCGGCCGGAGCGTGCGGATGTACCGGAATGGTCACCTCCGTGCCACAGCGGACGGCCCGAACTTGCCCTTTCATTGGCGCGTACATGACCCTTGACCACGGACGACGCCCGCCCTCCCACGGGGGAGAGGGCGGGCGCCGTCGTACGAGCGGGATCCCGGGAAGCCGCCTTCGGCGGGTCAGGTCACCGTCAGATGGAGGACGTCCTCCAGGAACGGGATCCTGAGCCAGGGCTTCGGCTGCACCATGAGCGCGAGCAGCACGATCAGCGAGCCCATCACCCCGTACGTGATCATGTCGGTGAAGCGCGAGCGGACCGCGAGCATGCCCACCGAGGGCAGCAGCCGGCGGAACGCCGCGCCGAGCAGCAGCGCGGCCCCCACCAGCATCGTCCCGACCCGGAAGGACTGCGGGAAGGGATCCGTCCCCACCACGAGCAGCCCGAAGGCCGCCGTCCCGAGCACGAAGAGCAGCGGCCACTGACGGGCCGGCGCCGGAGCGTCGCCGCCCGCCGCCCGGCCGCCGCCCTCGGGCCGGGCCGTGTCGGTGGTGACGGTCGGCGGCCGGCGCGAGCCCCGCACCCGGCGGACCTTCGACACCCGGCCGCGCGGCAGCTCCCGCGGACCGTCCGGGGTCCCGGGGGAAGCCGGGCTCCCCGAGGTCATCTCAGAGCGCCGCGGCCGCGCGCTCCGCGGCCTCGACGACGTTCACGAGCAGCTGCGCGCGGGTCATCGGGCCCACGCCGCCGGGGTTCGGGGAGATCCAGCCGGCCACCTCGGCGACGTCCGGGTGGACGTCGCCCAGGATCTTGCCCTCGGCGTTGCGCGAGACGCCGACGTCGAGGACGGCCGCGCCCTGCTTCACGTCCTCCGGCTTGATCAGGTGCGGCACGCCGGCGGCGGCCACGATGATGTCGGCGTTGCGCAGGTGCGCCGAGAGGTCCCGGGTGCCGGTGTGGCACTGGGTCACGGTGGCGTTCTCGGAACGGCGGGTCAGGATCAGCGGCATCGGGCGGCCGATGGTGACGCCGCGGCCGACGACCACGACCTCGGCGCCGTTGATCTCCACGCCGTGGGCGCGGAGCAGGGTGACGATGCCGTTCGGCGTGCAGGGCAGCGGGGCGGGCTCGTTGAGCACGAGCCGGCCGAGGTTGGTCGGGTGCAGGCCGTCGGCGTCCTTCGCCGGGTCCATCAGCTCCAGGATCCGGTTCTCGTCGATGCCCTTCGGCAGCGGCAGCTGGACGATGTAACCGGTGCACGCCGGGTCCTCGTTGAGCTCCCGGACGACCGCCTCGATCTCCTCCTGGGTGGCGGACGCGGGAAGTTCGCGCTGGATGGAGGCGAGGCCGACCTGCGCGCAGTCGCGGTGCTTGCCGGCCACGTACTTCTGGCTGGCCGGGTCGTCCCCGACCAGGACGGTGCCGAGACCGGGCGTGACGCCCTTCTCCTTGAGGGCCGCCACGCGGACGGCGAGTTCGGACTTGATCGCGGCCGCGGTGGCCTTGCCATCGAGAATCTGGGCGCTCATGGGGGACATCCTCCCGGATGACCCCCGCCGAGTTCCAATCGCTCCCCCTTCCCTCTCCCCTCCCTCTCGCCCCACCGACTCCAGGGGTTCCGGCGGAGGCCGCGGACGCCGGAACGAAGGGTTGCACTTGCACAACTCCGGTGCGTATCGACTGGACAACACCTCGGAGCTACGGCGACGATGACCAGCGCAGTGCCGCGGAAAGTGCCGGGGGGAGTCCGCTCACATGCCGTGAAAGTTCCTCCGCGCGGGCCGCGTCGTCCCCGCACGAGAACATTCACGGAGGAAAGCCCCGATGAGCTTCGGCGAACCGAACAACCCCTACGGCCAGCCGCCGCAGGGCCAGCAGCCGGGCTACGGCTATCCGCAGGCCCCCCAGGGCGTCCCGCAGCAGGGCGGCTACGGCTACCCGGCCGCCCCGCCGGTCCCGCCGTACGGCGCCTACCCGGGCGGCCCGGGCATGGTGCCGCAGTCGATGCCGGGCCTGCTGACCACGGCGCGCGTCTTCCTGTACCTGATCTCGGCCGTGCAGATCATCGGCGGTCTGTTCTGGCTGTACCTCGGGGCCGTCGCCAGCGACGCCTCGGACCTGTCCTCCACGTACGGCGAGGACAACCCGTTCGAGTCGATGGCCTCGGCCGCCGCCGGCGTCCTGATCGTCATCGGCCTGGTCTTCCTGGGCCTCGCCACGCTGTCGATCACCCTCGGCGTGAAGTTCGGCAGCGGCGGCCAGGGCGTCCGGATCACGACCATCGTGTACGGCGCGCTCGGCACGCTCTTCGGCGCGTTCTACCTCTTCTTCGCGATCGACACGGGTCTCGCCTCGGCGATGATCTTCCCGCTGATCTGGGTGGTCTTCGGCGTCATCATCACGGTCGCCCCCGCGGTGGCCAGCGGCTCGGCCTGGTTCTCCCGCCCGCGCTACTGATCCGCGCGCCCGCACGGCACGCCGAAGGGCCCGGCTCCAGGAGGAGCCGGGCCCTTCGGCGTGCCGCCGCTACTTCCTCTTCAGCACCGCGAAGCCGTCCGAGCGGTGGACGATCTCGTACGCCGCCTCCGGGTGCAACTGCGAAGCCGTCGCCGTCGGGTCCGAGGTCTGTCCGGACCAGCCGCGCAGGTCGAGCGCCAGGTAGTCGGGGGTGGCGCCCTTCGCGGTGCCGACCCAGTAGACCCGGTGGTCGGCGGTGAGGTGCGCGAGGAGCGGGACGTCGGCCTCGACGGAGGCGCCCTCGGGAACCGCCGCGACGGCCGCGCGGGCCTGCTCGGCCCGGGCGTCGGTGGCGTACGTCTCCGACTTCAGCAGTTCGCGCAGCGGGAGGTTCGCGGCGAGGGTGAGCGCGACGGCCGTGGCGGCGGCGACGGCGACCTTGCCGTACGCGGCGAGCCAGGGACGCGGCGAGGTGCGCACCGCGCGGACGGCGTCGACCAGGGCCAGGAAGACGACCGGCATCAGGACGGCGCTGTAGTGCCAGTGCATGCCCCAGTGGTTGGCGTCCTGGGAGACGAAGCGCCAGCCGAGGGTGGGCAGGACGAGCAGCGCCAGCGGGGAGCGCAGCGCGAGGAAGCCGGTGATCGCGAGGAGGTAGAGGACCATCTCCCAGCGCTCGCCGGAGGTCAGGGCGTCGGTGACGACCTGGACGAGGGAGGTCTCGGCGCCGCTGCCGGTCTTCTCGATCTTGGCCCAGTAGTCGTACTGGCCGAGCTTGCTGGCTCCCGGGATGAGGACGAGCACGGTGAGCGCGAAGGCGGCGACGCCGAAGCCGGCGAGGGCCGCGCCGAGCCTCTTCTGCCCCTTGAGGACGAGGACGACGCCGACCATGGCGACGGTCAGGCCCATGTCCTCCTTGACGAGGACGAGCGGCACCGACCAGGCGACGGCGGCGGTCCAGCGGCCGAGGAGCAGGGCCCGGCAGGTGAGCGCGAGCAGCGGGACGGCGAAGGCGATCTCGTGGAAGTCGGACTTCACCGCCTCCTGGAGGCCCCAGGAGAGTCCGTAGGCGACGGTGAGGGCGATGCCGGTGGCGCGGCTGCCGAGGATCTGCTGGGCGGTGCGGCCGACGACGACGGCGGAGCCGGCGAAGAGCGCGGCCTGCGCGAAGAGCAGCGAGACCGGCGAGGGCCAGATCCAGTAGAGGGGGGCGAGGAGTGCCGTCACCGGGCTGAAGTGGTCGCCGAGTATCGGGAAGCCGGGCCCCTTGATGTCGACGACGGGGACCTTGAACTCGGCGTAGGAGCGGACGGCCTGCCCGAAGATGCCGAGGTCCCAGGAGGGGGTGCGGAAGTGGTCGTACTGCACCCAGGAGTAGAGGAAGTACGCGGCGGTGAGGACGACCGCGATCGCCGCGTACGGGAGGTACGGGACGGGTGCCGCGTCCTGGCCGTCCGCGGGCCGCTCGTCGGCGGGGTCCGCAGCGGGCTTGTTCAGTACGTCCAACACCACGTCTCCACTACTGCCGGCCGGCCCGGGGCCTGACCATTAGACCAGAGTCGGACTCCGGGACCCCCTGACGAGGAGGGCCCCGGAGTCCGCGCCCCGTCAGTGGAAGAAGTGGCGGGTGCCGGTGAGGTACATCGTCACGCCGGCCTTCTTCGCGGCCTCGACGACGAGCTCGTCGCGCATCGAGCCGCCGGGCTGGACGACCGCCTTCACGCCGGCCGCGGTGAGGATCTCCAGGCCGTCGGGGAAGGGGAAGAAGGCGTCGGAGGCCGCGTAGGAGCCGCGGGCGCGCTCCTCGCCGGCCCGCTCGACGGCGAGCTTGGCGGAGTCGACGCGGTTGACCTGGCCCATGCCGACGCCGACCGAGGCACCGTCCTTGGCGAGCAGGATCGCGTTGGACTTGACCGCGCGGCAGGCCTTCCAGGCGAAGGAGAGCTCGGCGAGCTCCTCGGCCGACAGGGCCTCGCCGGTGGCGAGGGTCCAGTTCGCCGGGTCGTCGCCCTCGGCCTGGAGGCGGTCGGTGACCTGGAGCAGGGCGCCGCCGTCGACGGGCTTCACCTCGACCGGGTTGCTGGGGGCGCCCTCGGCGCGCAGCACGCGGATGTTCTTCTTCTTGGCGAGGACCTCGACGGCGCCGTCCTCGTACGCCGGGGCGACGATGACCTCGGTGAAGATCTCGGCGACCTGCTCGGCCATCTCCACGGAGACCGGGCGGTTGACGGCGATGACGCCGCCGAAGGCGGAGAGCGGGTCGCAGGCGTGGGCCTTGCGGTGGGCCTCGGCGACGTCGGCGCCGATCGCGATGCCGCACGGGTTGGCGTGCTTGATGATCGCGACGCAGGGCTCGGTGTGGTCGTACGCGGCCCGGCGCGCGGCGTCGGTGTCCGTGTAGTTGTTGTACGACATCTCCTTGCCGTGCAGCTGCTCGGCCTCGGCGAGGCCGCCGGTGCCGTCGACGTAGAGCGCGGCGCCCTGGTGCGGGTTCTCGCCGTAGCGCAGCACGTTCTTGCGCGCGTAGGTGGCGCCCAGGAAGTCGGGGAAGCCGCTGTCGTCGGCGGCGGCGTAGTCGTCGGCGAACCAGGAGGCCACGGCCACGTCGTACGCGGCGGTGTGCCGGAAGGCCTCGCCGGCGAGGCGCTTGCGGGCGGTCAGGTCGAAGCCGCCGGCCTGGACGGCGGCGAGGACGTCCGCGTACCGCTCGGGGCTGGTGACGATGGCGACCGACGGGTGGTTCTTGGCGGCGGCGCGGACCATCGACGGGCCGCCGATGTCGATCTGCTCGACGCACTCGTCCGGGGTGGCGCCGGAGGCGACGGTCTCGCGGAACGGGTAGAGGTTCACGACGACCAGGTCGAAGGGCTCCACGCCGAGCTCGGCGAGCTGCTCGCGGTGCGACTCCAGGCGCAGGTCGGCGAGGATGCCGGCGTGCACGCGCGGGTGCAGGGTCTTGACGCGGCCGTCCAGGCACTCGGGGAAGCCGGTCAGCTCCTCGACCTTGGTGACCGGGACGCCGGCGGCGGCGATCTTCCCGGCGGTGGAGCCGGTGGAGACGAGCTCGACACCGGCCTCGTGCAGACCGCGGGCCAGCTCCTCCAGACCGGTCTTGTCGTAGACGCTGACCAGCGCGCGGCGGATGGGCTTAACGGTGTCCGTGTTCACCGATCTGAACCTTTCGTCCCTCAATGCGGTAGCCGTGCCGGGCGAGACGCCCCACGACGTCGACGAGCAGCGAGCGCTCGACTTCCTTGATGCGCTCGTGCAGAGCGGCTTCATCGTCCGCCTCCCGCACCTCGACCACGCCCTGGGCGATGATCGGGCCGGTGTCGACGCCGTCGTCGACGAAGTGGACGGTGCACCCGGTGACCTTCACGCCGTGGGCGAGCGCGTCACGCACCCCGTGGGCACCGGGAAAACTGGGGAGGAGCGCCGGGTGGGTGTTGACGACCCGGCCGCCGAAGCGGGCGAGGAACTCCTTGCCGAGGATCTTCATGAACCCGGCCGAGACGACGAGGTCCGGCTCGTACGCGGCGGTGGCCTCGGCCAGCGCGCGGTCCCACTCCTCGCGGGTCGCGTGGTCCTTCACCCGGCAGACGAAGGTGGGCAACCCGGCGCGTTCGGCCCGCTCCAGGCCGGCGATGGCCTCGCGGTCGGCGCCGACGGCGACGATCTCCGCGCCGTAGCCCTCGGGGTCGGCGGCGATGCCGTCGAGGAGGGCCTGGAGGTTGGTACCCGACCCGGAGACAAGAACGACAAGGCGGGCGGCAGCCACTGGGTCACTCTTTCCGTGGTTATTGTGCGGTCCTACGAACGAATCGTGCCCGTCGATACGGGGAACCCTACGAATGGCGCGACCGTCAGCAACGATACCGGCACACCGGACGGCCCCCACGGGACGGGGGCGGAGCAGCGGGGTAGCGTCAGGGTCCGACGCCGGTCACGCCACCCGGTGCGACGCGGTCACGACGACAGAGGGAAGACGTCCAGCAGATGCCGGATCGCCAGTCCACGAACGACAACAACCCGTTCGCCCCGCCGCCCGAGGGCACGCCCGACCAGCCGTGGCAGCCGCGTCGGCCGGACGGATCGGACGGCTCGGGGGGCCCGGACGGATCGGGTGCTTCGGGCGGTTCCGGCGACGCGGACGGCGAGGACTCAGCATCGTCGTCGCCCGTGACGGGCTCGGCCGACGGGCGCTGGAGCCCGCGCCAGCCGGGCCGTTCCTCGGACGGCTTCGGGCGCGGACCGGAGCGCGGACCCGAGCGCCAGGGCGGTCAGGGCGGCTCCGGACCCGAGCGGCCGGGGCTGCGCTGGGACCCCACGGACCCGGCACAGCGGCGCGCGCGGTACGCGATCCTCGGCGGCATGTGGGCCTTCTTCTTCGCGATCTTCGACATCCCGGAGCTGGCGCTGCTGCTCGGCGCGCTGTCGCTGTACTGGGCGATCAGCTCGCTGCGCGCCAAGCCGAAGACGGCGACGGAGGCGGCGGCGGTGTCGCCGGAATCACAGGGCGCGTCCCAGCCCTCGGGACAGGAGCCGGGACAGGAGCCGGGGCAGGCGTCGGGGCAGGCATCCGGGCAGACGCCGGGGCAGGCCTCGGGCCAGGCGTCGGTACGGCCCGCGGGCCAGGCGGCCTCGGCGCCCGGCGCCCCGAACCCGCTGCGGTCGATGCGTACGGCGGCGATCAGCGGGCTCGTCGCCTCGTCCGTGGCCCTGCTGATCGTGGGCTTCGGCTTCACGATGCAGCTGGTCTACAAGGACTTCTACGAGTGCCGGGACGACGCCCTCACGCACGCGGGCGCGGTGGCCTGCAACGACCTGCTGCCCAAGCCGCTGCGGGACGGGTTCGGGGTGCGCGAGTAGGCGCGCCGGTCCCCCGTTCACTCCGCCCCGGTCGTCCCTGACGGCCGGGGCGGTTCCGTGTGCGGGGCCGGGGCCGGGGCCGGGGCCGGAGGTGGCGGGGGTGGGGGTGGCGACGCGGGCGTCTCCCAGGCGGCGGGGAAGTAGTCGTACGGCACATAGCCCTCGTCGTCGTCCAGGGAGAAGTCGAAGTCGCGCTCCAGGGGGCCCGGGGCCGGGCCTCCCGGGGCGGGCACGGCGACCGACGGGGCCGGCTCCGACGCCTTGGGCGCGTCGGCCGCCGTGGAGGCCCTCGACGTCCAGGGCGTCCAGGCCGGCCAGGACGCCCCGGCCGCCTTCGGCGGCTTCGGCGCCTTGGACTCCCTCGACTCCTTCGGCTCCTTCGGCTCCTTCGGCTCCTTCAGACGGGGCACCCGGCGGCCCCAGGCCCGTACCGCCAGCGCCGTCGGCAGGCCGACGGCCATGCCCCACAGCACCGCCGCCGCGCCCGCCTGCCACCACACCGGGCCGAAGGCGAGCAGCCGGCCCGAGCCCAGCGGACCGCCGGCCGCTCCCGCCAGGACGGCGACCGCCGCCCCGGACGCCCAGGCCGCGCCCAGCGCCGCGAGCACCGTCTCCCGGACCTGACCGGTGCCGGTCGAGCGGCCCACCGAGCGGCCGAGGACCACCGCCGCGACCAGCGGAACGGCCGCCGCGGCCCACTGCGGCCAGCCACCCCGCCCCTCCGGCGGCAGCGCCGCGAGGAGCGGGAAGGGCGGGACGGCGGGATCGCCGACGAGCCCCAGCGGGGTCGCGAGCGCTCCCGTGCCGAGGGCGAAGCCGGGACCGAGCCCGTACGCGGCGGCCCAGACGGCCGCGTTCGGCAGCAGAGCGAGGACGAGCAGCGCCAGCGTCACCCGACCGGACCACTCCCCCGCGATTCCCTCGTACGAGGCCCTCGCCTCGTCCGCGCGCCAGACCAGCGCGGTCCCGGCCAGCACCGCGCCGCCCGCGAGCAGGGCCACCAGACCGGCCCCCGCCCCGCGCAGCGCGGCGGCGGCCTCCTCCCGGACCGGCAGGGGCCGCCCCAGCGCGGTCCAGACGCCGGCGCCGGCCGCGCCGAGGACCACGCCGGGCAGCCACAGTCCGGCGGTGACGAGGTCCGCGGGAAGCGGGCCGCTCTCGCTGTAGACCACGACCACGGCCGCGACCAGCAGATACCCCCCGGAGACCGCGCCGAGCACACCGGCCGGCGAGGGCCTCGGCCGGTCCTCGTCGGCGGGGTCGAGGGTGGACCGGGCGGTCCTGAAGACCAGCCAGACGGGCAGCACGGACGGCAGCAGCGGCACGATCCCCAGCGGCGCGGGGAGTCCGCCGAGGGTGTCGGTGCGGATGAGGTCCACGCCGTGGGCGAGCAGCCAGAGCCCGGCGGCGAGGTGGAGGGCGCCGCCGGCGCCGCTGTCGGGGAACGGCGAGCTGATCCAGGCGACGATCACCAGGACCGCGAGCGCGCCGACGCCGAGTCCGGCGGCGACGCCGCCGCGGACACAGGCGGTGGCGAACGCGGCGGAACGCCCGCCCTGGACCAGGGAGTGCTCGGTCAGGTGGGTCACGGGGGCCATGCTGCCAACGACACGCGCTTTCGCGGCGTAACAGGCAAACATCCGTTGTGTCGCTCAAGATACGTTTATGTACTTTTCCGCCCAGAGGTGCTCTGCGGGAGGTCGACACCGATGAGCCAGACGAGCCGGGGCGGCGACATCGCGCCCCCCTCCACCGCCACCGCGCTGCCGACGCCGAAGGAGCGGCGCCGACTGCGCGAGGCGCTCTCCCTGAGCGAGGAGCAGCTCGCCGAGGCGATGGGCGTCACGAAGGCCACGGTCAAGGCGTGGGAGACCGGCCGTTCGTCCCCGCGCGGCCGCAAGCGCGAGGCCTACACGAGGCTGCTCACCACCGTGCCCCCCGCCCAGGCGGAGGCCGTGGACACGGATACGGACATGCGTGCGGGTACGCATGCCGGTGCCGATACAGGTGCTGGTGCTGGTGCCGTTACCGGTGCCGGTGCCGGTGCCGGTGTGCCGACGCCCGCCCCCACGGCCAACGTGCGGCCCAAGGCCGCCGCCAAGCGGGCCGCCAAGCCCCCGAAAGCCCCCGCCCGGCCCGAGCAGCGCCGGAAACCGGACCCGGGGCCGGGAACGGAACCGGGCCCGGCACCCGAATCGCCACCGGCACCGGAGCGCGTGCCCCAGCCGTCCGGGCTCACGCCCGAGGAGGCCTTCGACGCGCTCTACGGGCACGCGGCCACCGGCCTCGTCCACCAGGCGTACCTGCTGACCGGGCGCCGGCAGCTCTCCCTGGAGGCCGTCGAGCACGCCTTCCGCCACGCCTGGGAGCACTGGCCCGAGGTGGCCACGGACGCCGACCCGGTCGGCTGGGTGCGGGCGGCGGCGTACGAGTACGCCCTCTCGCCCTGGCACCGGCTGCGCCGCGCCCACAAACATCCCGACGCCCCGCCGGCCGAGGCCGGGCGGCGGGCGCTGCTCGGCGCGCTGCTCGATCTGCCGGCGCCGTACCGCCGCACCGTCCTGCTCTACGACGGGCTCGGGCTCGATCTGCCCGAGACGGCCGCCGAGACGGAGGCGAGCACGCCCGCCGCCGCCAACCGGCTGCTGTACGCGCACGAGGAGATCGGCAGGAAGGTGCCGGAGCTGGCCGAGCCCGAGGCGCTCCAGCGACGGCTCGCGACGCTGGTCGAGGAGGCTCCGGCGGCGACGCTGCCGGGGGCCCGCACGGTCCGGGGCGGCAGCGAGCGGCGGGCCCGGCGGATGACCCGGGCGGTGGTCGGGGTGTCGGCGGTGCTGATCGTCGTCACGGCCCTGACGGCCGCGACGGCGCCGACCCGCTACATCCCGGACATCGCGCCCGGCCAGACCGTGAACGGGGTGCCGGTGCGCGGCGGTCCGCAGAAGCTCGGCGAGGAGGACGTGAAGCTGCGCGACAAGCTGCGCTCCAAGCCGAACCCGGGGCCCGAGCGGCTGATCCCCCGCGTCGAGTAGCGGGGGCGCGGCCGGCCGTCGGCACGCGAGCGGGCCCGATCTGGTCGCGATCGTGGGCGACCCCGATCGCGTGGCGACGGTCGCCGACCACGTCAACGCGGAGCGCCTGGGTGTGCACGTGGCCAACGGGTCGAACGACCCCGCGCTCCTCGCC
>NZ_JBHTST010000042.1:37245-54808 GCF_042794995.1 Streptomyces sp. NPDC056503 | reverse complement strand
GGCGTGGCACGGATCGGCCACGCCGGAGCGGACGACGACGGGCGTCCCCCACAGTGGTCACACCATGAGGGCACCTGCCGTCAGGAGCTGAACGTGGTCGTGAGGGCGACACCACCGGCGGCGGCGGGGAGCCCCCGCAGAGGCACCGCCACCGGTGCGCTCCAGGTGCGGTCGGCGCGGCGGACCGTGTGGAGCACCTTGCCGTCGGCGGTGGTGACGGACACCTGGGTCTCGCCGTCGACGCCGGCCACGCCGACGGACTTCGCCGTCACCGTGCCCAGGACGTCCTTCAGATCGGCGAAGGACTCCCAGGAACCGCTGGACTTGCGCAGGGCGTGGTACTGGCGCGTGCCGTTGTCGGTCGCGACGACGACGTGCATCTCGTCCCCGGCACCCGCCATGCTGATCGAGCCGACGGGACCGGTGCCGCCGGCGGCGTCCGCCACGTAACCCCAGCTCGTCCAGGTGCCGCTGCTCTGGCGGATGCTGTGGTAGGGCTTGCCGCCGCTGACGAGGCCGACGTGGAGCTCACCCTTGACGCTGGCGGTCGCCGCAGCGGTCACGTGGGTCACCGCGCTTCCGGAGACGTCACGGAACGGGGTCCAGTGACCGGTGGCGTTGCGGAAGGTGTGGAACGCCCGGCCATCGGCGACGGCGACGACGTGCAGGTCGTGGCCGATGGAGACGGCCGAGACCTGCGTCAGGTTCCCGAGGGCGTTGGCCACCGAGAAGACGTCACCGAACCGGCCCCACGTGCCGTCCTGCTTGCGGATCGTGTGGAACAGGCCGCCGCTGCTGCTGATGGCGAGGACGTGAGTGTCGCCACCGACGCCGGCGACCGCCGCGCCGCGGATGCCACCGAGGTCTCCCGCCTTGCCCTGGACATCGGTGAACCCCGTCCAGGAACCATGGGCCGTGCGCGTCGCCTGGTACACGCCGGTGCCGGACTGGACCACCGCGGAGGTCTTCCAGCCCGGAGCCTGGGCGCGGTACAGGTCGATCCAGTCGCCCAGACCTTCGGTCCCGGCGCCGTACGCGCCGGTCCGCGTCTCGGCGCTGTCGAGGCAGCCGGCCTGGAAGGCCCGGCTGACCAGGCCCACCAGGACCTGCTTGCCGTTGACGGTGCGCAGGACCGGACCACCCGCGTCACCCTGGCAGACCGGCGCGTCGGCGGGCGACTTCACGCCGAGGTCGAAACCGGCCGCCGCAGGAGCGTCGACGGTGAAGGAGGCACGGTGGTTGGTGAAGGGACGCCACTCGGTCCGCGTCCGGCCGTACCCGGCCACGGTGACCTCCTCACCGGCCACGACGCCGGTGGCGGACACCTCGACCGGCGCGATGCCGACGAGGGGCTTGGCCAGGCGCGCCAGGACGACGTCCCGGTCGGTGCGCGGCACGAGGTCGACCACATCCCCGGTCTGCGACCCGAACGTGACCGTGGTCTTCTCCTTCGGAGCCCCGGCAGCGACCTCACCGGACTCCGTCGACGGGTCGGCGAAGCAGCTCTTGGCGGTGAGCACCCAGTCCGCGTCGACCAGCACGGCGGTGCACGAACGCTTGGCGTCCCCGATGTCCGCGGTACCCACGAAACCGAGTTCCGGAAGGGGGGTCAGCGGAGCCGCCGGGCCGCTGACGATGCGGAGCTCGGCCAGGACCGCAGGCTTCCGACCGGACGGGATGTCCGACTCGCCGACGGGCTTGACCGAGTCCTTCGCCACGTCGACGGTGGTCGTCTTGCCCTCGCTGGTGAGCTTGGCCTGGATCGCCACGTCCTTGGTCCAGATGCCGAACGCGTCGGATATCTCCAGCGCGAGGTATCCGTTGGGACGCAGGGCGTCGAAGCAGAAGTTGCGGCCTCCGGCGACCCGCGATTCGACCATGACGTCCCACGCCTTGTCGCACGCGGTCAGCAGCAGCCCGCCGTTGCCCCGCTTGAGGGTGATGCCCTGCTCCTGCAGGATCTGCGAGGCCCCCGGGTACGCGGACTCCTCGACGGCGAACGGCGCGGCACTGCTCTGCGAGGCGACGAGGGCCAGGGGCGGCACCGCGGGCGTCTGCGGCACCACCGCGGCGGTGCCGCACAGGGCGGCGACTCCGGCCGCTGCCCCGAGCGCGTTGAAAACGCGAATCTTCACGAACGTTCCTTAATGAGCGCACCGGCACAGTCGGCCGGGCGAGAAGAAAGCGGAGGTCAACCGCTCGCGGGAAGGTACCAGCTCGATGGCGAAAAATGATCATCGGAGCGTCCGGGATGTCCCCCTGTCACACCGGCCCGCTGACGGGAGTCACCGGACGGCGCCCTCTGCCGCCGAAGCGGTTCCGCCCGGCGAGGACACATGATGGAGCGTCAACGTGCAGCCATGACAGGCAGTTCGGCGCCCGACGGACCGGATCGCGCACGAAGTGTCGTCCTACTCACCGCACTTGCGGTGATGCTCCCGACAACCTCGACGAGTGCCCCGCGGAGGAGCTCCGCTCCCCGCGCCGGCGACGGCAGTGGCCGGATCACGCTCACAGGGAGCGGCGCGCCCGTGGGTCCGCCGGGGTCCGTCGACGGCCAGTTCGGCGACGACATCATCGACGCCGACATCAAGCCGGTGATCGCCGCGGCACGTCCCGTGCGGAAAGGGCGGCCAGGATGGCTTGTGCTTCAGGGGCGCGCGGCAGCTGGAGTATCCGGTTCATGCGCCGTTCCGTTCGTGGGGTCGACGCGATCGCCGGGTGTGGCGAGCGGAAGGGTGGCTCCGGGAGCCTGGAACGCGGCTTGGAAGGCCGGGGGCCTGAAGGCGGCGCCGAGGTGACGGGTAGATGCGGAGTGTTCAGTTTAAACGCACGTGTGCAGTGTGAGTGAACATCGTAAGGGCCTTCGTGCCGCCCAGGGCGCTGCCGCTGGTCAAATATTAGGTGTGCATGACAAGCGGCCCGCTGGATGGCGGCCGGCGGGCCGTCGGGTGGGGGTGGAGGGTCAGGTTCGGGTGGAGGCCACGTAGCCGCTCACCCAGTTGGAGAACTCGCACGCCAGGTGCCACTGGTGCTCGGAGAACATCCGCGGCGGCAGTGTTGCCGGGAACGCCACGGCGAGTTTGGCGGTGAATCCGCCCTGCGGGTTGTCGCGGAACTGGTGGCGCACCCCGCCGATCTTGGTGCCCTCGCCGGAGCGGGCCCAGCCGGAGGTCTGGACCGGGAAAAGGGGGTCCCGGGCGATCGGGACGCCGGCGTTGTCGCTGTAGTCGATGAGGAACCGGGCGGCCAGCAGGGCGCCGCCCGTCACCTCGATCACCTCCTGTGCTCCTGGCCGAGGGCTGTCGATGAGGTAGTGGTCGGGGTTGGCGATGAGCATGGCGCGTTCGTCGTTGCGATCCATGCAGCCGTTGAACCAGCCCAGGAAGCCCTGGGCGGTGCCGATCGAAGCGGAGATCTCGCAGCTGCTCGTCGACCACTCGTTCGCGGCCGCCGCCAGAGTGCTCATGGGGGTCGTGATCGCGAGGTCGGGGGCCATGCGGTCGCGGATCTCTTCCTGCCCCAGGCTCAGCTTCACGTCCACCAGACGTTCTCGGTCCTGGGGCACGGTCGTGATGTCTGGGGAGGAGTCGTCGAGAAGGCTGCCCAGTTCGGTGGTGAGTCCGGCGGGCAGGTGGTGGCTGAGCCGCTCGGCGGCCACCCTGAGTCGGCGTGCCTCCCACTGGAGGACCGCCGTGCGGTCGATCGCGCGGCCGTCGATGGAGGCCGTCAGGTCGAGGGCGGGTGTCGCCGCGCTCGCGTCGGACAGGGGCGTGCGGGTGAGCCCCAGGCCCGTCGTTACCGCCGCCATCGTCACGAAGCGTCTCCTGCTGAGCATCCGTACACCTCCGGTTACGTTGCAATATCAACTGCGGTTGCTTTTATCGTGGAGGTGGGTGACACGGGAGTCAAGAGCGGAGGACATGCGCGTACGCGCGACCGCATGCCAGGGTGCGGTACCGCCGCGGGGCGCGGCGAACCGAGGCTCCCGGACTGGAGGGGAAGGCGATTCCCGCCGGTCAGAGGCGGATGGCGGTCGGTGAAGCGGGAGGGGAGGTCACTGGAGGCCCTGGTCGGGCAGACCCTGGGCGCGCCCGGCGGCGCGGCGGGCGAACAGCTCGACGTCCGCGTCGGTGAGGGTCTCGCCGCTGATCAGGAGGCGGAAGTACGCCGGGCTGCACGCGTCCTCCAGCAAGAGGCGTGCGTCGGTGTCGGCGGGCAGCTCGCCGCGCGCGACAGCGCGATCGACGATCGCGGCACCACGGCTGAACCGCTCGGCCCAGAACGCCGCGCGGGCCGCCCGAGCCTCCTCGTCGAGTACCCCGCCGATCACCACGCTGAGCACGGCACGCGCGGCCGGGTTGCTCACGTTGCCCACGATGTCGTGGATCAGGGCCGTCAGATCGCCGACGAGGCTTCCGGTGTCCCGGCCGATGTCCTGCTCGGCGGTGAGGGAGAGGAACAGGTCGGTGACCAGATCCACCTTGGTCGGCCAGCGGCGGTAGACGGTCGTCTTGTTCACGTGGGCGCGGGTCGCCACCTCGGTGAGGATCAGGCCCTCGTAGCCCACCTCTTCGAGCAGTTCCTCCGCCGCCCGCCGCACCGCGGCGACCACCAGGGCCGCGCGTCCCCCAGGCCGCCGAGACCGCTCCTGCGGCTGATCCCGCGCTGTCACATCCCGCCCCGTTCCGAGTGGTGTCAGCCGCCATCGTAAGGGGCGGGGCCGTGGTGAGCGGGTGGCTTGTTCAGTCGCGTACGCATCTCTCGATGACCGCGGCGACCTGCTGCGCGGCGGGTGTGTTGCGGTGGGCCCGCCGGCCCAGGACGAGGTCTACGGTCTCCCTCTCGGCCAGGGGTACGTAGGTGGCGCCGTCGAGCCGGAGGCTCTGTACCGATTCCGGTACGAGCGCCACGCCGTGTCCCGCCGCCACGAGGACGACGAGGGTCGCCGTCTCGCCGACCTCGACGAGGGAGGACGGCCGGAAGCCCGCGCGGGCGCAGGCCGCCAGGACGCGGTCGTACATGGCGGACCGCGGTGGGGCGGTGTGGACGACGAAGGCCTCTCCCGCCAGCGCGCTCAGGGTGATCTTCCTCTGCCCGGCCAGCGGGTGGTGTGCCGGGAGCACGGCGACCAGCGGCTCGGTGCGCAGAGGGGTGATGTCCACGTTCTCGGAAGGGATGGCGGGGCGGAAGACCGCCAGGTCGTACACGCCGGTGCGCAGCCCGTCGGTGAGCTGGGGGGTGAGCAGCTCGCCGTGCAGTTCCATGACGATGTGGGGCAGCTCTGCCCGTACGGTGCGGGCGACGCGGGGGAGGACGTCGTAGGTGGCGGTGCCGATGAAGCCGACGGACACGCGGCCGGCCTGGCCCGTGGCGAGTTCCGTCATGTGGACGCGCGCCCGCTCGGCCTCGGTGACCAGGGTGTGGGCGTAGCCCATGAGGTGCCGGCCCGCTTCGGTGAGTTCGACGTGGCGGGTGGACCGGTGGAAGAGGGCGATGCCCAGCTCGCGCTCCAGGTGCTTGATCTGTTGGGACAGGGCGGGCTGGGCCACGTGCAGGCGGGCCGCCGCCCGCCCGAAGTGGCACTCCTCGGCGAGCACGAGGAAGTAGCGGGCCTGACGTAGCTCCATCGGACTATTTTATGCCGCTGGCTTATCAATGGAGAACAACTAGGTCTTGGACGTGATGAAGGGCCCGCTCCTACCGTGAGGACATGACCGAGAGCTATGTGTACGCGGCTGTCAGAACGCCGTTCGGGCGGTTCTCCGGTGCCCTCGCCGGTGTCCGTCCGGACGACCTGGCAGCCAGGGCGGTGAACGGGGTGCTGGCCAGAACGCCGGGCCTGGACCCGGGGGCGATCGACGACGTCGTCTGGGGAAACGCCAACGGAGCCGGTGAGGACAACCGCAACGTCGGGCGCATGGCCGTCCTGCTGGCCGGACTGCCCACCTCCGTTCCCGCCACGACCGTCAACCGCCTGTGCGGATCCTCCCTGGACGCGGCGATCATCGCCTCCCGCGCGATCGAGACCGGTGACGCGGACATCGTGCTGACCGGCGGCGTGGAGTCGATGACCCGGGCCCCGTGGGTCCTGCCCAAGCCCGACCGGGCCCATCCCGCCGGGGACGTGACCGCGGTCTCCACGACACTCGGATGGCGCCTCGTCAACGCGCGGATGCCGAAGGAGTGGACCGTCTCCCTGGGGGAGGCCAACGAGCAGCTCGCCGACCGGTTCCACATCCCGCGGGAACGGCAGGACGAGTTCGCCGCCCGGTCCCACCGCCTCGCGGACCAGGCCTGGGCGGACGGCTTCTACGACGGGCTCGTCGTACCCGTCGAGGTGCACCGCACGGGTGGCGTGCTCGCCCGTGACGAGGGCATCAGGCCCGGGTCCACCGCCGGGAAACTCGCCGCGCTCAAGCCGTCGTTCCGGCTCGACGGCGCGATCACGGCGGGCAACGCCTCGCCGCTGAGCGACGGCGCCTCAGCCGTGCTCCTCGGCTCGCGGGCCGCGGCCGCGCGCATGGGCACGGACCCGCTGGCCCGTATCGCGGGTCGCGGGGTGTACGCGCTCGATCCGCAGGCCTTCGGCTTCGCCCCTGTGGAGGCGGCGAACCGGGCCCTGAAGAGCGCGGGCATCACCTGGTCCGACATCTCGGCGGTCGAACTCAACGAGGCGTTCGCCGTTCAGGCCCTGGCCTGCGTGGACGCCTGGGACATCGACCCGTCGATCGTCAACGTCAAGGGCGGGGCCATCGCCCTCGGGCACCCGCTGGGCGCGTCCGGCGGCCGTCTCCTCGGCACGCTGGCCCACCGGCTCGTGGAGTGCGGCGAACGGTGGGGGGTGGCCGCGATCTGCATCGGAGTCGGGCAGGCGCTCGCCGTGGTCCTGGAGAACGTCAGGGGGACAGGCCGATGACCGTTCAGATGTGCGCCGGCGCCGACGAAGCGGTCGCCGATGTCGAGGACGGATCCACCGTGCTCGTCGGCGGCTTCGGGATGGCCGGCATGCCGGTCGACCTGATCGACGGGCTCATCCGGCAGGGCGCCAAGGACCTGACCGTGGTGTCCAACAACGCCGGCAACGGCGACACCGGCCTCGCGGCGCTGCTGGCGAAGGGCAGGGTCCGTAAAGTCGTCTGCTCCTTCCCCCGCCAGTCCGACTCCTACGTCTTCGACGAGCTGTACCGGGCAGGCAAGGTCGAACTCGAAGTGGTGCCGCAGGGCAACCTCGCCGAGCGGATCAGAGCCGCCGGAGCCGGGATCGGCGCCTTCTTCTGTCCCACCGGAGCCGGGACCCCGCTGGCCGAAGGCAAGGAGACCCGGGTGATCGACGGCCGCGCCTACGTCCTGGAGTACCCGATCAGGGGCGACGTCGCACTGATCGGAGCGCACCGGGCCGACCGCATGGGCAACCTCGTCTACCGCAAGACCGCGCGCAACTTCGGGCCGGTCATGGCCACCGCCGCGACCACGGTGATCGCCCAGGTCCGTGAGGTCGTCGATACCGGCCGCATCGATCCCGAGGCCGTGGTGACACCGGGCATCTTCGTCGACCGCGTGGTACAGGAGGCCCGTACATGAACACGCGACAGCCCTCGCGGGGCGCAGGGAACCGGCCACTGGACCAGCACGCCATCGCAGCCCTCGTGGCCCGGGACATCCCGCACGGTTCGTACGTCAACCTCGGCATCGGCCGGCCGACGCTCGTCGCCGACCACCTGCCGAGCGGCTCCGGCGTGGTGCTCCACACCGAGAACGGCATGCTCAACATGGGCCCGGCCGCCCAAGACGACGCCATCGACCCCGAACTGACCAACGCCGGCAAGATCCCCGTGACCGAACTGCCGGGAGCGGCGTACTTCCACCACGCCGACTCCTTCGCCATGATGCGCGGCGGCCACCTCGACATCTGTGTCCTGGGAGCCTTCCAAGTGAGCGCCGCGGGCGATCTCGCCAACTGGCACACTGGCGCCCCCGACGCCATCCCGGCGGTCGGCGGAGCCATGGACCTGGCGATCGGCGCCAAGAAGGTCTTCGTCATGATGACGCTGTTCACCAAGGACGGAGCCCCCAAGCTCGTGCCCCGGTGCACCTACCCGCTGACCGGCCTGGGCTGCGTCGACCGGGTCTACAGCGACCTCGCCGTCCTCGACGTCACACCGCGGGGCGTCGTAGCCCGGGAGACCTTCGGCATCGGCGTGGACGAACTCGCCGGCCGCCTGGACCTGCCGCTGCTGCCGGCCCGGAGCTGAACACGCGCGGAGCCCGGGCTCCGCGCGTGTTCAGCCGTCCGTCGCGAGGCCCTCCGCGCCGAGACGCCGGAACACCTCGACGACGTTGGCCGGGTTCGCCGCGCTGTCGCCGGCGACCCGGCCCAGCAGGTCCGCCAGACGCTCCCGGGTGTGGTCGGCGGCGTTCCGTCCGACCACGTACCACAGGCCGCGTGCCTTCTCGCGGCCTTGGTTGACGTACATGTGCGGGCGGGTCGAGTCGAAGCAGAACGAATCACCGGCACCGAGCCTGTACCGGTCGAACTCCAGCGCCAGCGTGAGGGATCCCTCCAGCAGGTACGCGAACTCGAAACCGCTGTGCCGCATGAGGGTCCCCTCCACGGAGCTGCTCGCCCCGCCCGGGTAGGTGACCAGCAGGGCTTCCACCAAGCCGTCGTCGAACGAGGCCAGGCGCTCCCAGCGCACACCGCCGTCCATGGTGAGGACCGGGTTCTCGGCGGCACGCTGGAGGATGAGCCCGGCACGGTTCGCCCCGGCGGGTTCGGCGTCGTGCTGCTGTGGTGAGGGCTCGGGGCTTTCGTCGGCGTCAAGGCCGAGAAGGTCGTCGAGCGATATCCGCAGCCTGCTGACCAACGTGTACAGGGTGCTGACGGAAGGCTGCGACTTCCCGTTCTCCACCTGGGAGAGAAGGCTTGCGGAGATGCCGGTTTCCGCGGCGAGGGCCCGCAGGCTGATGCCCTGGGCTTTCCTGGCCTCACGAAGCGCCCGGCCGATGTCCTCTTCCACGTGTCCGCCCCTCCTGCCGGCCGGTTGTCGTCGCCCGCCCGCTGTTACGGAACGTTACACGCGTTCGTTTGCGGTGAACAGTTGACCACGTCATGCGCGGGTATTGCGGGCATAAACGTTGACTCCTGTGAAACAGCCCGTTGACATGCTGCGCCCGCATGTTCAGTATGGACGCACACGTTCATTGTGAGTGAACATTCTTGCCTCTGTGGTCCGGCGGTCATCCGTCCGACGAGAGACCGGCCCGTCCGCCCTCCGAGCCGTGGTGCCCGAGGCGGACGAAGAAACCGGTGGCAACCACGGGGCGCACCACGACTGGGAGTCGATCATGGCCGAGACTATGCGCGCCGCTGTGTATCACGGTGCGCGGGACATACGCATCGAGAACGTGCCGGTCCCCGTCCCACGTGACGGAGAGGTCCTGATCTCGGTGCGGCGCAACGGAATCTGCGGCACCGACGCCACGGAGTGGGCCACGGGACCGGTGATGGTTCCGCTCACCCGCCCCCACTCGGCCAGCGGCCATCACGGCCCCATGATCCCCGGTCACGAATTCGTGGGTGAGGTCGTCGAGGTCCGCGGTGACCCGGACCTGCGCGCGGGACAGATCGTCGCCGCGGGCGCCGGCGTCTGGTGCGGCGAGTGCGACCGCTGCGCCCAGGGACGTACCAACATCTGCCGCCGGTACTACACGCTGGGACTGAACGCCCACGGCGGGCTCGCCGAGTACGTCGCGGCCCCCGCGCACACGCTGCGCACGGTTCCCGAGGGACTGTCCCTCGACCACGCCGGCATGGCGCAGCCCCTGGCCGTCGGGCTGCACGCCGCCCGCCGCGCCGGCGTCCGCGACGGGGACCGCGTCGTGGTGATCGGCGCGGGCGCGATCGGCACGTTCGTCCTCGCCGGCCTGAACCACCTGTACGAGGCGGATGTGACCGTCATCGACATGCCCGGCCGGAAGCTGACGCGCGCCCTGGAGCTGGGGGCGACGCGCACGCTCTCCGCCCGTGACGACGTCGTCGCGGCAGTGCTGGAGGCGACGGCGGGCGTGGGCGCCGACGTCGTGATCGAGGCCAGCGGCGCGCCGGGCCAGTACGCCAACGCGCTCGCCATGGTCGCCGTCGGCGGACGCGTCCTCGCCGTCGGGCTCCCCAAGGAGAAGCCGGACGTGGACATGTTCGCGCTGGCCCTTCGCGAGATCACGATCGACTCCACCGTCGCACACGTCTGTCAGGACGATCTGCGGCCCGCGCTCGACATCCTCGCCGCCGGGCCCCTGGGAAGCCTCCTCCTCGACGACGTGATCCCCCTCGAGCGCCTGGTGGACTCGGGCCTGGAGCGTCTGGCGAGCGGCTCGGTCGACGGAAAGGTCCTCGTGGACCCGTCGGCCCGCCCCTGAAGGCTCCCTCCCGCCCGACCTCGCTCCGCGGTCGTCGAGACGCGACACCCCGAGTGCGGTCGTTCATCTCCGCGGAACACCCCGACCCCGACGAAGCCCCACCGCACATCGCGGCCGTGCTCGTCACCGACCCCAGGAGCACCGATGCCACCGACCGACCGCCACAGCGCCGCCCTCACGACACCGAACGCCGAACGCACCGGAGGAACCCCGTGCTGATCGGATTCGCCGGCCTCGGGCGCATGGGCCTGCCGATGGCCTGCCACCTGGCGTGGGCCGGACACACGGTCCTCGGCTACGACCCGGCGCTCACCCAGGCGCCGGAAGACGTCACGCTCGCCGACTCGATGACCGACCTCGCCCAGGCGCCGCTCACCATCAGCATGCTGCCCGACGGGGCCACGACCCGGGCCTTCGTCGAGAAGGGCCTCGCGGGCGCCTCGCGGGACCACCTCCACGTGGTCATGGGCACCGTCGGGCCCGCGCTGGTGCGGGACCTGGCCGAAACGGCCCCGGTGGCCGTCGTCGACGCCCCCGTCTCGGGAAGCGTGTCGATGGCCGAGGCCGGCACGATCACGACCATGGTCGGCGCGAGCCGGGAACAGTTCGAGCAGCTTCTCCCCATCCTGGCCGCGATGACCGCGGCCCAGTTCCACTCGGGTCCGGCCGGCGCGGGCTCGGCGGCGAAACTCGCCGTCAACGCCGTGCTCGCCGCGCTGAGCCAGGGTGTCGCCGAGGGCCTGCTCATCGCCGAAGCGGGCGGCCTCGACCTCGAGTCCTTCTACGCCGTGCTGCGCAACAGCGCCGCCGGCGCGCCGTACGTCTCCTACAAGCAGGAGGCGTTCCTCTCGCCGGACACCGCGGGCGTGGCCGCCCCGGTGTCCCTGATCCGCAAAGACCTCGGCCTGGCGCTCGACCTCGCCCGTACGCACCGGCTCGCCCTGCCCGCGTCCGAGGCCGCCTTCGCCGTCCTCGACTACGCGACGGCCAACGGGCTCGGCCAGGGGGACATGGCCCAGGTCCTCACCGCTCTACGGCTGCGCAGCGGCTCGCGCGCCCAGTGACGAAAGAAGGAAACGACTC
The DNA here is from genome assembly GCF_042794995.1 of Streptomyces sp. NPDC056503. Classification (NCBI taxonomy): domain Bacteria; kingdom Bacillati; phylum Actinomycetota; class Actinomycetes; order Kitasatosporales; family Streptomycetaceae; genus Streptomyces; species Streptomyces sp. NPDC056503. Next base: position 43,306 of record NZ_JBHTST010000042.1, on the reverse strand, counting down.
CATGACTGCCGACAGCACCTCCACGATCGACGCCGAGGCGACGATCCGAACCCTGGAAGACGCCCGCTACGCGGCGGTCGTCGCGGGCGACCTCGACGCCTTCACCGCGCTCGCCCATCCGGACCTCGCCTACACCCACTCCAACGCGCTGGTGGACACGCTCGACTCGTACCGGGACAAGCTCCGTACGGGCTTCTACGTCTACCACCGCATCGACCACCCCGTGGACCGGATCATCGTGTCCGGGGACGCCGCCGTGGTGATCGGTGAGATGCACGCCGACATCACCGCGGGCGGAGTGCGCAAGACCCTCGCCAACCGGTCGATGGCCGTCTGGGTGCGCGAGAACGACAGCTGGCTGTTCCTGGGCTACCAGCCCACCGTCCTGCCGGAGGCCGTCCGATGACGTCGTTCACCTACGAGGCCCTGCCCGGACGCGTCGTCTTCGGCCCCGGCGTCGCGAGTACCAGGCTGCCGGCCGAGGTCGACGCGTTCGGCGCCCGGCGGATCCTGCTCATCGCCGGCGCGTCCGAGGCGGCACTGGCCCGCGAGCTGTGCGCCCCCTTCGCGGACCGGATCACCGCCACCTTCTCCGGCGTCCGCCCGCACGTGCCGGTCGAGGTCGCGGAAAGCGCCCGCGAGGCGGCGGTCGACGCCGACCTGGTGCTGTGCGTGGGCGGCGGTTCGACGACGGGCACGGCCAAGGCGGTCGCGCTGACCACCGGACTGCCGATCGTGGCCGTACCCACCACGTACGCGGGTTCCGAGGTCACCGCTGTATGGGGCCTGACGCGGGGGAGCCGCAAGACCACCGGCACCGACCCGATCGTGCTCCCGCGCACCGTCGTCTACGACCCCGACCTGACGCTGACGCTGCCGGTCGCGCTTTCGGTGGCCAGCGGCCTCAACGCCATGGCCCACTGCGTCGAGGCGTTCTGGGCCCCCCGGCGCAACCCCGTGTCGAGCGCCGTCGCCACGGACGGCATCCGGTACCTGGCGGCCGGTCTTCCCGCCCTCGCCGCCGATCCGGAGGACGGCGCGGGCAGGGCCGACCTGCTCCTCGGCGCCTACCTCGCGGGCTCGGCGTTCGCCGTCGCGGGGTCCGGGCTGCACCACAAGATCTGCCACGTCCTCGGCGGCGCCTTCGACCTTCCTCACGCCGAGACCCACGCGATCGTGCTGCCGCACGTGCTGGCCCACAACGCGCCGAACGCACCCGAGGCCGCCTTCCGCATCGCCTCCGCGCTGGGTACGGACGACCCCGTCCAGGGGCTGCACGAGCTCGGCCACAAGCTCGGGATCCCCGCGGGCCTGCGGGAACTGGGACTGCGCAAGACCGACGTGGACACCGTCCTCGACGACGTCCTCGCGCTCGCTCCCGCCGACAACCCGACCCCCGTCACGGCCGACGGCCTCAGGACCCTGCTGTACGCCGCGTGGGCGGGGACGGCTCCCACCAGGGAGGACACATGAAGGAAGAGCACTCCGCCGTGGAGGACCGCGAACGGGCGGTGACCGACAAGGTCCTCGCCAGCTTCGACGGAACGGGTGATCCGCGGCTCCGTGAGGTCATGCTGAGCCTGGTCCGCCACCTGCACGCCTTCGCCCGAGAGATCCGGCTCGGCGAGCGGGAATGGGAGACGGCGATCGAGTTCCTCACCCGGGCGGGGCACATCACCGACGACCGCCGCCAGGAGTTCATCCTGCTGTCCGACGTCCTGGGCCTGTCCATGCTCACCGTCGCGATCAACGAGCCGAAAGAACCCGGGGCGACGGAGGCGACCGTCTTCGGACCGTTCTACGTCGACGACGCCCCCGAGGTGCCGCTCGGCGGTGACATCGCGCGCGGAGCGGCAGGAACGCCGTGCTACGTGTCGGGCCGGGTGCGGTCGGTGGACGGCAGCCCGGTCGGCGGTGCGCTGCTGCACGTGTGGGGAGCCGACGACGACGGCTTCTACGACGTCCAGTACTCCGCCGACCACTCCGCGGGACGCGGCTGGCTGAGGGCGGCCCCCGACGGCTCGTACCGGTTCTGGACGGTCCTGCCTACGCCGTACCCCATCCCGCACGACGGTCCCGTCGGTGAGCTCCTCAAAGCGGCGGGCCGAGGCCCCATGCGGCCGGCGCACCTTCATTTCAAGGTCGTCGCCCCGGGCCATCGCACCCTGATCACCCACATCTTCGTGGCCGGCGACCCCCACCTCGGACACGACGCGGTGTTCGGCGTGAAGGACAGCCTCGTGGTCGAGGCCGAGCACCACCCCGCCGGCCAGGCCCCTGACGGGTCGGACCGGCGGGAGACCTGGACGAGCATGACCTACGACCTCGTCCTCGTCGCCGAAGGCGACCGCTGACCGCGTCAGGTCACCCCAACGCCCGGACAGGAGCTCCGCCCGGCCCGCCCCGCGGGGAAGCCCGAGCCGGGCGGAGCGTCCTCACCCCCCCTCGCACCAGCGGGACCGACGACACGGCCCGACCCAGGGCCGATCAGAGCCGACCGTGAGCCTCATCGGCCTCCGGTCGATGCCGCACCGCGCGCCCGCCGACGCCGAGCGCGCCAGGACCGGGTGCTGCCGGATCACGGCCCCCGACGCGTCCCCCCAGGGACTTCTCACTCTCACGTGACACGCAGATCAGTGCTGCCCGGATGCGCCGGCAGCCCGACCCGGAGGTCTAAGCATGCGACGTACTCGTTGGATCGTGCTCGGCGGGTGTTTCATCGCCTACCTGTTCGACGCGCTGGAGATCGTCCTTCTGTCCCTGACGCTCCCGGCCATCCGGCAGGACATGGGCCTGACGGTGGCCCAGGGAGGTCTCCTCGCGACCGCCACCCTGCTGGGCATCGGAGTCAGCAGCGTCCTCGGCGGCTACGCGGCCGACAACTTCGGCCGCAAGAAGGCGCTGGTCGGGTCGCTCGTCATCTTCGGCGCGTTCACGGCCGCCCTGTTCGTCGTGCCGAACTTCCCCGCCTTCCTCCTCCTGCGGTTCCTCGCCGGCGTCGGCCTCGGCACCGTCTGGAGCGTCGTGTCCGCCTACATCGTCGAGACCTGGCCGGCCGAGAGCCGCGGCCGTGCGGCGGCCTTCGTGATCAGCGCGTTTCCGGCCGGAGGCATCATCGCGGCCGTCTTCTCCAGGCTGCTCCTGCCGGACTGGCGCCTGCTGTTCCTCATCGCCGGCGCCGCCGTGATCGTCCCCGTCGTGATCGTCCTCGTCTGGTTCCGCGAGTCGGCCGACTGGGCCGCGGAGAAGGCCGGACAGCCCGCCGACTCCGTCTCCGTGGGGGACGTTCTCAGAGGCCCGCTGCGCCGCACGACCCTGCTCGGCACCCTCATGGCGGCCCTCGTCCTGACCGGCTACTGGGGTGCGATGACCTGGCTGCCGACCTACCTCACCACGGAACGCGGACTGCCCGCGGAGTCGATGACCGTCTTCGTGACGATCCTCAACGTCGGGATCTTCCTCGGGTACAACGGCTTCGGCATGCTCGCGGACCGGATCGGACGGCGCCGGACCATCATCCTGACCCTCGTCGGCACCATCGCCACCCTGCCCGTCTACGCCCTCACCACCCACCAGACGGCCCTGCTGTGGCTCGGCCCCCTGTTCGGCGCCTTCACGGCCTTCTTCGCCGTGTTCGGCTCCTACCTGGGCGAGCTGTTCCCGACCAGGGCTCGCACCACGGGCTCGGGCTTCTGCTTCAACGTCGGCCGCGGTGTCTCCGCATTCGCACCCTTCGCCCTGGCGGGCCTCGCGGGCTCGATCGGGTTCAGCGGCGGACTCATACTCTGCGCCGGCTTCTTCGCCCTGGGCGCCGTGGTGGCCCTGCTGCTGCCGCGCACCGGTCCCCACGCGGCCGAACCGGTCGCGGAGCCGGAGGGCAGGGTCCCGGTCCGGCCGGCCGCCTGATCCCCTCCGTCCCGTACACCGGTCGACAGCACGGAGCCGGACGGCAGCGGTCCCGCGGAACCAGCGCGGGACCGCTGCCCTTCTCGCTTCACCGACAGCGCTTCGCCCCAGGTCCCCCGACCGTTCGGAGCTATTCTGAAGCTGACGCCGATCGGCCCGCCTCGCGGGCCGTGAGCGCATGCTGCCCCGCACCGGGCTGTCGATGGCAGAGAGCCGCCCTCTCCTGGCAGGAGGCGACATGGCGACCGCGAACGCCGGTCCCGTGAGAGACACGGCGCAGTCGAAGGCCGTGCGATTGCGCTTGCTGGGCACCGAAGCCGACGGGTCGACGGGGCCGGCGGCCTTGCTGCTGGCCACCCAGCAGGCGATGGCCGGCCTGGGCGGTCTGGGCGGGTTCATCCACCTGCGAGGAGCCGCTCCGGGCGAGCTGCGCCTGGCGGCGGTGAGCGGTCTGGTCCCGGGCTTCAGCACGGCATGGGCGAGGGTCCACGAGGTGGAGGAGGTGCCGCCCGCCCGCGCTGCGCGCTCCGGCACCGGCGTCTGGTCCGCCGACGGGATGGGAACAGGCGCTTCCGGGACCGCGTCCGTGCCGCTGCCCGCCCCGGACGGCCCGATCGGTGTGCTGTCCGTACTCACCACCGGGACCGGTTCCCCGACCACGGAAGACTGGTCCTTCCTCGCCACCGTCGCCGCATGGGCCGCCCGACGAGCCGAGCCCGGAAGCGAAGAATCCGATCGGCAGCCGCGAGAGGGCGACGACACCGGAGACGGTGCCGCCGCCGAGCTCCGTATGAGCGAACTCACCGTCGCCCTCGCGGAGGCCGTCGGCTCCCTGGACGTGGTCCGAGCCGTACAGGAACGCGTACTGCCGCCGTTCGGGGCCGACGGAATGCTGGTCGAGATCATCGAGCGCGACCACCTGCACATCCTCGGTTCCACCGGCTACTCCCAGGAATTCCTGGACCGGATCGAGGGAGTACCCCTCACCACCCACACAGCGGCGACGATGGTCCTGCGCACCAGGACGCCCTGCTTCGCGGAGTCGCCGGCCGAGTTCCTCCGGCTCTTCCCGCCACTGGAAAGCCTCGTGAACGTGTCCGGCAAAAGGGCCTGGGCGGTACTTCCCCTCATCGCCTCCGGCCGCGGCATCGGATGCTGCGTCATCTCGTTCTCCGAAGAGCGCTCCTTCAGCGACGGGCAACGCACCCTGCTGACGGCGCTCAGCGGCCTGGTGGCGCAGGCGCTGGAACGGGCACGCCTCTACGACGCCGAGCACACCCGTGCCCAGGAACTCCAGCGCGGCCTGCTGCCCCGCACGCTGCCCTCGCCGCCCGCCGTCTCCGCCTGCGCCCGCTATCTGCCCGCAGGCCAGAACGGTGAGGTCGGGGGCGACTGGTACGACGTGATCCCCCTGTCCAGCGACCGGGTCGCCCTGGTCGTCGGCGACGTCATGGGCCACGGCGTCACCGAGGCAGTCACCATGGCCCGGCTGCGCACCGCGGTCCGTACCCTCGCCGACCTGGACATCCCGCCGGACGAGCTCTTCGCCCACCTCGGCGACCTCGTCCGTGATCTCGGTGACGACTCGTACGCCACTTGCCTGTACGCCGAGTACGACCCCGTCACACGGATCTGCAGGTTCTCCACGGCCGGTCACCCCCCGCCGATCGTCGTCCACCCCGACGGAACGGTCGTGCGCCCCGAGCCGGACATCGACCCGCCGCTGGGAGCCGCCGAACCGCCTTTCGGCACCTACGAACTTCACCTGCCCGACAACAGCCTTCTCGTGTTCTGCACGGACGGCCTCGTCGAATCCAGCACCAGGGACATCGGCGAGGGACTGGACCAGCTGGAGCGAGTGGTGTCCCGAGCCGTCGCCGAGAACGACCGGTTCCCGGTCGCGGACCGGAACGGCGAACCGGCCCTCGCCCTGGACGAGTTGTGTGACACCGTCCTGTCGGACCTCCTGCCCGACCGCGAGCACACGGACGACGACGCCGTCCTGCTCGTCGTCCGGACCCGAGGCACCCCCGACGGCGACGTCGCCTCGTTCGAGCTTCCCGACGACCCCCGTGGCCCCCGCCCCGCCCCGGCGCGCGGCCGGGGGCCGCAGGCCCGTTTGGGGGGGTGGGTGCAAGATAACACCCCCCCACGC
>NZ_JBHTST010000042.1:0-37235 GCF_042794995.1 Streptomyces sp. NPDC056503 | reverse complement strand
GCGCCGCGGCCCGCGCGCGCCCGCCGTGGCCCCCCCCCCCCCCGGCGGCCGCGCCCGGCCCCCCCCCCACGTCCGGGAGCAGCTGGCCCTTTGGGGGCTGTCGGAGCTCGAGACGACCACCGAGCTCGTGGTGAGCGAACTGGTCGGCAACGTCAGCCGGCACGCGAGCGGCCCCGGCCGGCTGCGCCTGCTGCGGAGCGACACCCTGATCTGCGAGGTGTACGACAGCAGCCTCACCACCCCGCGCATCCGGCGTGCGGCCTTCACCGACGAGGGTGGGCGAGGCCTGCAACTCGTGGCCGCGGTCTCCCGGCGGTGGGGCACACGCTTCCTGCCCGAGGGCAAGTGCATCTGGTCCGAGCAGGCGCTCACCTCCTGACCGGAGGCTTCAGCGCGGGTCGCCGAAGGCGAACTCCACCCAGTTGGAGAACTCGACGGCCAGGTGCCGGCGGTGCTCGGAGAGCATGCGAGGGAGCGTCGCCCGGGGGAACTCGACGCACAGTCGCGCGTGGAAACCTCCCGGCACGTCCCGGAACTCGTGGCGTACGCCGCCGATGTGGATGCCCTTGCCGTTGACGGCGACGCCTGCGGCTTCGGCGTCCACACCGGGGCCGCGCGGCGTGCTGAGCGTGGAAAGGTCGCTGTAGTCGACGAGGAACCGGGTGGCCAGGGGACTCCCCCCGGTGGTCTCGATGACTTCCTGCCTCCCGTTGGGGAGGGCCTGGATGAGGAAGTGCTCGGGGTGGGCCGCGGTCATGGAGCGGGCGTAGTCGGCGCGGGAGGTGTCGTCGAACCACTGGACGAAGTCGTTCGCGCTGCCGCCGGCCACGTGGAGCTCGCACACGGACGTGGCGCGCCGGCCGCGGGAGAGCCAGGTGCTGACGTTCGCCACGGTTTCGCTGACACGGAGGTCGCGTGCCAGACGGAGCTTGATCTCGTCGGCCCCCAGCGCGAGCTTGCTCTCGGCGAACGCCCTGCGCTGACCGGCGAGTTCCCCTGCTGGTACCGGCAGGCCGATCTTCGAGGCCGCGGCGGGCAGCCGCTCGGCCTCCCAGGCGAGCACCTGGTCACGGGCGAACCGGCGGCCGTCGATGATCGCGTACACGGTGGGCGATGCACTGCTCATGAGTGTTGCTCCGTTCCTGTGAAGGTGGGTCGGTGATGGTTGTCCGCCGCCCTGTCTCAGCCGTCGGCCGACGGTGATGCGCGACGTCCGGAGCCCACCGTGCTCCGGATGCCCTGCCGGTTCAGCGCGAGTTCGACGGAGCGGTCGACGAGGCGGTCGTCGAGAGGACGGCCCGTGACGAGAACCCGGAAGTACGCGGGAGCCGCGAGATCCTCGATCACCTCGTAGGGGTCGGCGTCCGGCAGGAGTTCACCTCGCTCGACAGCCCTGTTCACGATGTCGGCGGCACCGGCGAACCGCGCCTCCCAGAAGGCGTCCTTGGCCCGCACCACCTCCTCGTCGTCCCCCGCGAGGGAGACGACGGTGAGGATCACCCTTTGGACCTCGGGGCGTTCGACAAGCGCGATGACCTGGCCGAGCAGTGCGCGCAGATCTCCTTCGAGCGTGCCGGTGTCCGGAATCGGATTCTCGACCCGCGCCAGCTCGGACAGCGCATCGGCCACCAGGTGCACCTTGCTCGGCCATCGGCGGTAGACGGTCGTCTCCGCGACCTCCGCCGCGGCGGCGACCCGGGCGATCGTCAGCTGCTCGTATCCCTCGCTCAGGAGCAGGTCGGCGGTTGCGCGCAGGACGTTCTCACGGTTTCTGGCAGTGCGTCCGCCGGGGCGCTGCCGGCCGGGCTTCTCAGTCATGCGTTCCCTCGTGTACGCCGCGGGGCGATCACCGGCCCGGAGGACCGCCGATAGCCTTAATGAAGGACTTCTTGCGTTAGGGTACGCCATGTGCGCTCGCTCGGCACCTGCGCGACGGGCACAGAGAACCGGCTCCCGGCTCGGTGGAGAGTGTCGGCCGATCGGTTGACAGGTGTGGAATCATCCGCAATTGTTCCGATCGCGCCACGGTGTCGACGAGCCCGGCAGGGCCACTCCGCCATCAGGCCCACTCCTCGCGTACAGCCGTCCGCGTCCAGCTGTTCACCTCGGCCGACGGTCCGATCACCCGGCATACACACCATGTCCCGGGTGTGACCGATGCGAGCGACCCGTCCCTTACCCGGCGACGAGCGCAACGCTCACGCACTTCATTCATGGACGACGCGACAGCCGCGGCATCCATCGCCTCGACGCACTGTGCATGCAATCCGTTGACCCGTACGTGCCGCTCGTGCCGCTCAGCCGGTCGGAGCTCCCGCCCGAACTCCCAGGCCGGCGCATGACGTGGTCATCCCCTCAATGGCCGGAGACTTCCGTGCACCCATACTTGCCCTCGACCTCACCCGACGAGCAGCCACCGCCGTGGTCCGCCGCCGAAGCGCAGCACCGCGACCCGCTGCGCCGGGCCGTACGCCGTGTCCAGCGAACCTTCCTCGCGGTCAACGCACCACCCCTCGCGGTCGCCGTGCTGCTGTTCCCCTCCACCGGCATTCCGTCGGTGCGCGTGGCCGGGCACCTCACCATCGGCTTGGCCTGGGGGATCCTGCAATGTGGGCTGCTCGTCGCCAGCGCCTACTGGTACGAGAGAACATGTGCGCGTACCTGCGACCCTCTGGTGTCGTCCCTGACCTACGACACGCCGGGATCTGGATCGGGAACGACGCGAGCCCGGCACTTCTCCGACAGGCGCGGGTGGTGACACGATGGCACCGGAACTCTTCAACTCGGGCGTGATCGACCCCCTCGGCCTCGACCCCATCGGCGCCGACGTCAGACAACCAGTGATCATCGCCTTTCTCGTCTTCGTGGGCTGCTCGCTGCTGTGGCTCGTCACACTCGTCACGGGACAGGAAGACGGCCCGGACCGGCTCTACGTCGCCGACCGTTCCCTGTCCTCCGTCCTCAACGGGTTCGCGCTGGCGGGCGAGCAGATCACCACAGTCACCCTGTTGGCGCTCCCAGGCGCCATCGCCCTGTTCGGCTACGACGGCTTCGCCGCCGCCATCGACGTGCTCCTCGCCCTCGGCGTCACGCTGCTTCTCGCCCAGAGGATCCGCAACAGCGGGTGTTACACCCTGGGCGACCTCTTCGGACTGCGCGCCTCGGGGCGGGCCTCCCGGATCGCAGCCGCCCTGGTCACCTTGGTCATCACCATCCCCCTACTCCTGCTCCAGTTCCGCGCTGCCGGAATCGGAGCGTCCCTCCTGATCGGGGCGTCCACCGAATCGGTTCAGGTGATCTGCACGGTCTTGATCGGCGGCCTTGTCGCGTGCGTTGCCGCCATGGCGGAACTGAGGGGCGCCACCTTCATGCACGTCGTGAAGGTGCCCCTCACCCTGGCGACACTGGCCGTGACCACCCTGCTGGCACTCAGGACGTTCGAGTGGGATCCGGGGAACCTGCTCACGGCGGCGGTGAACGGAAGCCTTGCACCGGACGCGTACCTCAGCCCGGGGCTCTGGCCGTACGAGACCGACTTCGGATCGCTCAACGACGTGGGCGCACACATGGTCGTCATCCTCGGCGGGGCCGTGGCGCCGCACGTGATCCTGCGCATCAGCGCTTCCCGCACCGGGCAGTCGGCACGACGATCCACGAGCATCGCCGCCGCCCTGGTCGGAGTCTTCATCGCGCTCCTGATCGCCACGGGCTTCGCGGCGACGGCCGTGGCAAGCAGCAGGGGGATCGGCGCGATCGACGGCAACGGGCAATCCGCCCTGGTCCTGCTGGCCTCGGAACTGCTTGGCGACGGCTCGTCGGTGCGCGTCGCGCTCATCGTGGCCATCTCGTGCGTCACCTTCCTCGCCGTGCTCACCGCGGTCAGCAGTGTGACCTTCGCGGCCGGCGTCTCCCTGGTCCACGACGTCCTCGCCCGACACAGGCGCCACCGCACCGACGCGGCCCAGGTCCGAACCCTGCGTCTAGCCGTCGTGGCCCTGTGCGCCGTGGGGCTGTCACTGGCCGCCGCCACCTACCGGTACCACGTGGAGTTCCTGATCACCTTCGCCACCAGCGTCGCCGCGTCATGCGTCTTCCCCGCCCTGATCCTCACCTTCTGCTGGCGGCGATTCAACCGAAGGGGACTGCTCTGGTCCGTCCACGGAGGGCTGCTGCTCTCCACCCTGCTCATGGTCTTCTCTCCCAGCGTCTCCGGGGCCCCGTACGCCCTGTGGCCGGAGGCGGACTTCGCCTGGTACCCGCTCCAGACCCCCGGACTGCTCTCCGTGCCTGCGGCCTTCCTCCTCGGCTGGATCGGCAGCCTCACCTCACCACAGGACCCACGGCGCGCTCACGAGGACCTGGAGTTCCTCCTCCTGACAGGCAGAGACGCCGGAGGGAAACCGAACACTTCGAAGCGCTGGCCGACTCATCCCCACTCTTGAAGGACCCCTCATGCCCGAAGAACTTCTGTACGGTCGCGTCCGCTGGGTCCACGACGGGGCAGTCGCCCGCGTCGAGCTGGCGAGTCCCGACACGCGCAACGCGCTGGACGGCGACATGACGCTCGGCCTGCGCGAGGCGAGCGCCCGACTCGCCGAGGGCGTCGACGACGGAACCCTGGACGTCGCCGTACTGACCGCCCAGGGACCCGTGTTCAGCGTCGGCGGTGACCTGCGCTGGTTCGCCGAGGCTCCCGACCCTTCCGCGCGGATCGCGGAAACGGCGACCCTTCTGCACGAGACGCTCCGCACCCTCGCCGAGTTGCCGATCCCGGTCGTCAGCGTCGTTCACGGGACCGTCGCCGGTGGCGGCATCGGCATCGCGCTGGGAGCGGACATCGTGCTCGCCGGCACCGCCGCCGAACTGAGAGTCGCGTACACCGCGGCCGGGCTGTCACCCGGCTGCGGAGTCTCCTGGCTGTTGGCCCGCCGCATCGGCCAGGCCCGCGCCGTGGACCTGGCCATGACCAACCGCATGGTCACGGCCGAGGAGCTCCGGCAATGGGGTCTGGTCAGCCGTGTCGTGGCCCAGGAGACCCTGGCGGACGAAGCCGAGGAAGTCGTGCAGGCTCTCGCGAGCGGCTCCGCGCCCGCGCTCGCCGCGACCAAGCGCCTGCTGCGAGAAGCCGGGGAAGCGCCGACGACCTTCAGCGCCCACCTGGACGCCGAAGCCGCCTCGATCGCGGACCTGCTCGGGGGCCCGGACGGCAGAGAAGGGCTCAGCGCCTTCTTGGGGAAGCGCGCTCCCGTCTTCGTGTCATCGAGAGGCTGACTCGGCACCACACGGGCGACCGCCCCTCGGGCCGGCTGGACGGAGACCCGGTTCGCGCAGTCGTGGATCAGTGTCGTTCGAACGCCGGGTCCTGTGGCCGCATGTGCCGGACGTGGTCCTGCTGCCCGCGGGACCACGTCCCGTACCCGGCCGGCGCCCCCGCTTCGGCGGACCGGTCCTGTTACCTTCTCCCGTCAGCACTCGTCATGAGTACGCCGACCGCATACGAACGGTCGCCGCGTCCACGAGTGAATCGAGAACAAGATGCCGACCACCATCATGTACGTGACGATCTACGTCACCGATCAGGACCGCGCGCTGGAGTTCTACACCGAGGGACTCGGCCTGGAGAAGCGGCTCGACTTCCCGGGGCCCGACGGACGCTTCCTCACCGTCGGCGTTCCCGACAGCCCGGTGCAGATCATCCTGTGGTCGCACGCGGCGGCCGCGGGACAGCCGGGCGGCGCGGGTGCCCCCGGTCCGCTGATCCTCGAATCCGAGGACCTGCGACGGGACTTCGAGATCATGCGCCGACGCGGCGTCACCTTCGAGGACGCCGAACCCGTGGACTATCCGTTCGGGGTCCGCGTCGAGGCGGTGGACCCGGACGGCAACCGGATCTCGCTCCGTCAGCAGCTCAAGCCGTGACCGCCCACCCGTCCGACCTCGTCGCCGAGGCGTTCGAAGCCCAGCGCGATCGGCTGCGCGCCGTCGCGTACCGCGTGCTGGGCTCGCACGCCGATGCCGAGGACGCGGTCCAGGAAGCCTGGATGCGCCTCGCCCGCCAGGACGCCGAGACCATCGACAACCTGGCCGGCTGGTTGACCACCGTGGTCGGCCGCATCGGCTTCGACCTTCTGAGGGCCCGCGCGGCCCACCCCGAAACCGCCTACGGGCAGGAGTCCGCGGACCTCGTGGTGACGCCTGCCGACGACCCCGCGCCGGATGAGCAGGTGCTGCTGGCCGATGCGGTCGGCCTCGCTCTGCTCGTCGTGCTCGACTCGCTCACCCCGAGCGAACGCCTGGCGTTCGTCCTGCACGACATGTTCGCGGTCTCGTTCCAGGAGATCGGCCGGATTCTGAACAAATCCGCCGAAGCCTCCAAGATGGCCGCCAGCCGCGCCCGCCGCAAGGTCCAGGCCGGAGACCGGCCGGTGGGCCCCGGACCGAAGCACCAACAGGTCGTCCGGGCATTCCAAGCCGCTGCCGTCAGCGGCGACTTCGATGCGCTCCTCCGTGTCCTCGACCCGAACGTGAAGCTGACTGTCGACACCCCCGACGGGGTGGTCGTCACCCTCGGCGCCACCCGAGTCGCCGCCGGCGCCCGCATGTTCTCCGGGCAGGTGGCCCGCCACCGGCCTGTGCTACTCGATGGCACCCCCGGCCACATGTCCTGGCGTCCCGACGGAACCCCCCTCTCCGTCATCGCCTTCACCGTCGTCGAAGACCGGATCACCGGCATCCGCATCGTCGTCGACCCGGTCAAACTCGCGTCGATCCATCTGCCCGCCCCGGCCTGACCGTGGGCGGGATCATCCCAGTCCGCGGGGATGGCCGCGACATCGGGCCCGCCCGCGCGGCGGGCCCGCGCTGTTCCTCGCGCTCGCGGGTTGTCGCAGCCGCGAACCACGCCGGGGACCGGTGGGCGCGGTCCCGGCGGGGAGGGGGGCGTCGAGCAGGGTCTTCTCCGTGGGGCCGTCCTGATCGCTCGGACGCCGCCCCGGCCAGGCCGTGCACCGGTTGCTCGCCTCGTACGGGCAGGGCCGCCGTACCCGGTGGGCGTAAGCGGACCATCGGCAGGACGTGAGGAGCGCTGCCGCTGAAGGCCTCGACGGAGACGCCGGAACTTCCCGGCAAGAGGCGTGGCCGACGGCTTGCCGGAGGGGCGCGAGGGCTGTCGGGGCCCCCGCCTCCTGATTCGAAGCGCGCGGCCGGGGCATGCGAGGGGTCCGGACGAAGGGGAGGACCTGACATGACCACAGCCGGGTCGTCGTGGGCCGCCGCGAGGCGAGCGGCTCGGGGGGACGTCGTACGCACGGGTGCCCGGGCGGGTTTCGCGGCGCGCGGTGTGCTGTACCTGCTCGTCGGAGTCCTGGCGGTACGCATCGGCCTGACGGGCACGAACGAGCAGGCCGACCGGGGCGGGGCCCTCACCGAGGTCGCCGCGACGCCCTTCGGGGCCGTCCTGCTGTGGGCGCTGGGCGTCGGACTCGCCGGGATGGCGGTGTGGCGGCTCTCCGAGGCGCTGTTCGGCTCGGGGGGACCCAAGGGCGACGGCGCGGGCAAACGCGCCCTGTCCGGCGCGCGGTTCGTCTTCTACGGAGTCTCGTCGTTCCTCGTCCTGGCCTTCGCGGCCGGCGACCGGGGCAGCGGGGCCGGTTCCACCGACCGGCAGAGCCAGGACATCACCGGACGCCTTCTCGCTCTGCCCGGCGGTCAGTGGTGGGTGGGCGCCGCGGCCGCGGGGTTCCTCGGCGCGGGATCGTGGATCGCGTGCCGGGCGGCACTGCGCACGTACCGCAAGCACCTCGCATGGGGCCGGATGTCCAAGCACCAGCGGCGGTTCATGGACGTCACGGGTACCGCGGGAGGCGTGGGACGCGGGCTCGTCTTCGGCGCGGTCGGCTACTTCGGCCTGAAGGCGGCGGTCGCCTTCGACCCGAAGGAGTCCAAGGGCATGGACGACGCCATCCGTTCCTTCGCCCAGACACCCGTGGGGCCGTGGCTCTTGGTCGCCGTGGCCGTCGGACTCGTCCTCTTCGGCGTGTTCTCCTTCGGCCAGACCAAGTGGCGCGACGTCTGAGCCCGACCGCACCCCGGCGAGCCGCTGCCTCCCGTCCTCGCCTCACCCGGCTGCCACACCGTCGTCGAGACCGACTTCGGCGAGGTACCGCTCTTCAACCGAGTGGACGTCCCTTCCGGCGGGGGTGCTCCGGATCCGGGAAGGGAGCCGGGGTGCAGGGTGGAGAGGGTGACCAGGCTTGGCCAGGAGCAGATGAACGCCAGGTCGGCGGGCGTCTCGCCGGCCGCCTTGAGACCGAGAAGACCGTCAACCAGTGGGCATTGCCCTCGAAGAACGTCTTCGGTGGCGGCACGAGGTGGATGCGGGCGTTGTCCCGGACGAACACGACCGGGCCGCCGAACTTGTTGCGGGCGCGGACGACCAGGTCCCGGAAGTCGCGCCAGGAGAAGCCCTTTGGCTCGTCCTTGCGGCCCCGGCCCCGATCCGGTGACCTCGGCGCCCGCCGCGGAGGCCCCCGTCGCGGTCTCTGCGCGACAGGGGCCTCCTGGTGGGCGGGGTGGGGTCAGGAGACGTGGTTGTAGGTGGGCTGTCCGGTGAGGATGGGGCTGGCGACGCGGGTGTCGAAGGGCTTCCGGTAGTCGCCGGTGCCGGCGTAGAAGTAGGCGGTCTTGTTCGGGCCGTACGCGAACAGGTCGGGGTGGCCGTCGTAGTTGGCGTCACCGATGCCGATGGTGTCGGTGTAGGCGTTCCAGCCGCCGCCGATCTGCTTGCGGGCGACGAAGGTGCCGTCGCCCTTGCCCAGGTACAGCCAGAGGACGCCGTCCTTGTCGCGGGCGACCAGGTCGCCGGCGGCGGCGCCGCCGATGTTGCCGGTGGCGGTGATCTGGTGGTAGATCCCCCAGCCGCCGGTGCCGATCTTCTGCCGCGCGGCGAAGGGAGCGGCGACGTTCCCGGTGTTCTTGTAGAGCCACAGGGCGCCGGCCTTGTCGACGGCGACCAGGTCGGGGCGGCCGTCACCGTCCAGATCGCTGCCGCCGGTGAGCTGCGTGTACGTGTTCCAGCCGCCGCCGATCCGCTTCCGGGCCGAGATCTTCGTCCCGGAGCGGTAGGGCACCACGTCGTACAGCCAGAGCACACCCGTCTTGTCGCGGGCGACGAAGTCGGAGGGACCGGAGCCGATGCTGCCGATGGTCTCGATCCGGTCGTAGGCCTGCCAACCACCACCGACCTCGCCGAATCCGTACAGTCCCGCCAGGGTCTTCCTGGCGTCGTCGTACGTGGTGCCGCTCCGCCACAGCACGCCCTGCGCGTCCCTGGCCAACAGCCCAGGGGCGCCGCTCCAGGAGAAGTCGTGCTGGGTGGCGAGGTTCCGATCGGCCGTGAAACTGCCCGACGCCTTCAGGTCCGGACCGACGCCGTTCTGCGGGACGGCCGTGAACGACCAGTCGTACGTTCCGGTCGGGGCATCCGGGCCCATGCCGGAATCGGCGGCGATCTCCGCCCAGGTGATGCCGAACTCCCCACGATCGTAGAGGTAGGGGCTGCCGGCGGACTCGCCGAAGAGGTGGATGTGCTTCGAGAAGGTCCGGCCGGACGCGCGATGCGTGATCGTCAGGTCGACGTCGGCGTTGTCCCGGGACATCTTCCACTTGAGCGGGATGGGCGCGCTCAGGTCGAACGGCTGCGGGAACCGCGTGCCGAGGAAGGTCAGCTGCGTCGGCTCGCCGGTGGAGGCGACGAGCGCTGCGGTCGGCCTGCCGTCCGCGCCGAGCGAGATCCGGTAGAGCCCCTCGCCGTGCTCGACGGTGCCGCCGCGCACGAGCATCGTGCCGTCGGGGCCGGTCCAGGCCGTGGCGACGTAGTCGAGCAGCTTGACCGTCTCGCCCGTGGTCAGCGACTTCGCCGTGTACGGAACCACCGGATTCACCTCGCCGAAGCGGTCTCCCTCAAGGTGCGACGGATTGCCGTACGTCACCCACGAGCCCATCAGGCCCGCGGTGAGGCGCAAGCCCTCACCGCCCTCGGGCTCGAAGGAGGACCGGGCTCCGGTGGCGCGGTCCACGGTGACGATCTTCCCGCCGACGTCCACCCAGGCGAGGTGCGTGGCGGAGATCGCGGAGTACTCGTTGTCGTACTCGTTGTAGTGGTCCGTGAGGAACGAGGTCCCTTCGTGCGTGGAGACCACCTTGGCGACGGCGAGGTCCACGACGGCGGCGCGGTTTCGCGATCCGGAGGTGCCCGTCAGGCCGAAGTGGACGAGGACGGACCCGTCACGGGCGGGAGTGGAGCGGATGCGATAGGCGTCGATCGGAACGCCCTCGATCTTCCGCTGCGTGAGGGTGCCGCCGGTGCTGGTGACGAGCTGCAGCTCCACGGAGCCGTCCGCCTTCGTCACCTCCGCCAGGATCGAGTTCCTGGAGACGGCCTTCACGTAGACGCCGTTCAGCGGGCGGAGGTCGAACGCGACGGTCCGGCCGCCGTCGGCCATGTCGCGGAGCTGCAGCACCAGAGAGCTGCGGGGTGTCGAACCCCTCCCGGTCATGACCACGTCCGAGCCGGTGGAGTCGGCCATCGGCGCGTCGATCGTGGTGGTCGACCCGTCCGCGAACCGGGTCCACTTGTGCACGTAACGCCCGCCCTCCCACATACGGGTCAGGAAGCCGGTCTTCCCGGCCGCGGAGAACCAGAGCGCGCCCGCCGGGTACGGGAGGGGCGCCGTCCCCGCCTCGACCGCCACCGCGCCGGGCAGCGGGGCGGCGCCTGCCGGGACCGACAAGACGCCCGCGCCGAGCGTGACGGCGAGGACGGTGGTGATCGCGGTGGACACACCCCGACGCCTCATGCTGGCGGAGATCAAAGGTTCCTCCTGGAAGGTCGGATCGACGCGTGTTTCTGCCGGCGCCGCCCGGTGAGACTCACGCCCCCGCCGAAGGGTTGTACGTCGACCGATGGGTGTGATGGGTGATGCCTGGGCGCGCGTCAGGGACCTTCCCGGGTGCTGGCCTGGGCCGATGGGGGCACGGCGAGTCGTTTCACCGGTGAAGGCCGATGACGTCTGACGGGGAGAGGGACTTGTCGCCCCTGCAGACCGGTGCCGCGGGCACCGCGCCGTGCCGCCCACCCGGAACGATCCCCGCCCCGCCTGCCGGCACGTGCCGGAATGCCGTGCTGCGCCGTGCTCCCTGACAGCAACCTATGAGATGGCCCGACCCGGCCCGTCGACCGCTCGGTCGGGCTGCTGTGCCCGCCGAGCCTCATCCTCGGCTTCGGTGGCGAGGGCGGCCTGCCACTGCTCAAGCGTCGCAAGCGTGCTGCGGACCTCGACGTGGTCCCGGCTCCCGTACACACGGGCCTCGTCCTCAACAAGCTCCCGCAACGCGTCCACCGCGGCGGCCAGGTTGCCGGCCCGCCCGACGCAGACCGCCCATTGGTATCGGGTCAGCAGGGTGTGGGGGTGGTCGGGTCCCAGGACGCGGAGGCAGTCGGTGAGGAGTTCGGCGTAGGCGTCCGCGGCTCCGGCGGGGTCGCCGGCTTCGCCGCGCCAGTGGGCGAGGTTGTTGCGGGTGGTGAGGGTCGCGGGGTGGTCGGGTCCGAGGATGCGGAGGCGGTCGGTGAGGAGTTCGGTGTAGGTGTCTGCGGCTCCGGCGGGGTCGCCGGCTTCGCCGCGCCAGGTGGCGAGGTTGTGGCGGGCGGTGAGGGTGTCGGGGTGGTCGGGTCCGAGGATGCGGAGGCGGTCGGTGAGGAGTTCGGTGTAGGCGTCTGCGGCTCCGGCGGCGTCGCCAGCTTCGCCAAGGGTGGCGGCGGCGTGGGAGAGGACGGAATGAGAACCCCCGTCGGCGGCGTTCCGAAGGGCGGTATGTGTGGCAAGAGAAGTGGTTGCCGCACGGTACTGCCTGCTGCTGGAGACCTCCTGCTCGGGCCATGTCTCAAGGAGCGTATCCGCAGCAACCATTCCGAGTTTGTCGATCTCGCTGGATGTGAGCGCTTCCCGAAGGGTGCGCTGGAGCAGCAGGTGGGTGCGCAGGGTGTGATCGGTGATGTCGGTCAAATGAAGCTGGTGAAGGACCCGCAGTGCCCGTTTCACGTCCCGCTCGGTCACAGGCCTGCCAGGTGTAGCCGTCTTGGCGTCTCGTGTCTGCTGGAGGTGTTGCTGGAGTGCGGTTCCCGCGGTGATGCCGTCGGGCGTGTCGTTGGGGTCGAGGAGCGCCAGGACGTGCAGGAGGGGTCGGGCGAGTCCCGGAGGTGTGAGGGTGTTGGCGTAGTCGATGGACAGGGTCCAGGCCGCGGTGACGGTGTGGGCCTGCCGGTCGGGCAGGCCGTCGATTCCGGGCAGCGCTTCGTTCAGCGGCACCTCGGCGAGTTCGGTGCGGTACTCGTCCAGGGTGAGGGCGTTTCCCCGGATGTAGCTGGCGGCCTGCGCGAGAGCGAGCGGGAGGTGCCCGAAGTCGTCCGCCAGCTGCCGCAGCTCGGCGTCGTCGAGGTCGGCACCGGTGCCGGCCAGGCGCTGGCGCAGGTAGTGGACGGCTTCGTCGGGAGTAAAGAGCCCCACGCTGATCTGACGGCGTCCTTCGGTGAGCGCGCCGTCGCGGTTGCGGGTGGTGATGAGGGTGCGTCCCGTCGGTGTGGCCGGCGGCCACAGCCCGCGGAGCACTCCGGCGTCGGGGACGTCGTCGAGGACGACGAGCCAGCGCTGATGCGTGCTCTGGAGCCAGGTGAGGAACCCCTGGGCTGCCTGGTCGGCGTCGTCTCCGGTGGTGACGGGCACGCCGGCTTTGCCGAGTTCCTGGCCTGCTTGGGCGTAGGCGACGGTGATGGTGACGGTGTCGCTGGCGGTGATCCAGAGCAGCAGATCAACGGCCAGGACAGCCCCCGTAGGGGGGTGAAGCACCCTGCTGGCGGGGACGGGCAGACCGCTGGCGTGGCGGACTTGCTGGATGTGGTGGACGGCGAGCTGGGTCTTGCCCACGCCGCCGAGTCCGGTGACGACGGCCCCCGCCGCATCGCCAGAGACGGTGCCCGTACTGGTTATCTCGGCCTGGATAGTGGTGTCGCCTGCGGCCAGAGCGGCGGTGAGCTGGTCGACGGCATCGCGGTGCTGGTAGGCGGTGGCGAGTTCGGGGACGGTGCCGAACTGCCGCGGCCACACCGCTGCCGTCCCCTCGCCAGGGGGGCCGGTGATGTCGTCGGCGGTGTGCGGGGTGCCGGGAAAGCCGTGCTCGGCCAGCAGCGCGGTGAATCCTGGGTCGTCGAGGAGCGGGTGGACGGGTTCGGCGGTGAGGCGTCGCTCGCCCATGCCGGTGCCGTACTCGACGGCGACGCCGACGAGGTGACTGCCGCTGAAGACGGCGGCGCCGGAGGCACCCGCCCAGGGGCGTTCCTCCTGCCGTGTGGCGGCGGGCCAGACCTTGCAGTCCAGGACCCAGCGCCGGCCGGCGGTGGTCAGGGGGGCGAGTTCGCCGCGGAGGTTCTCGTACTGGACGGCACCGCCTGTGAGGGTGGAGAACGCCGGAATCCCGATCCCGGAGTAGGCCAGCGGAGTAGCCCCCTGGGGCCGGCCCCACCGCACGGGCGTGGTCAGGCCCGCGTCGGCGCCCTCGTCGAGAAGCAGCAGCGCGACGTCCGGCACTCCCGGGCTGTCGGGGCCTGCGTCCGAGCCCGGCCAGATGACCGTTGCGGTGCGCTGGTGGACTCCGGTGTTGGTGCGGGGGTGTCCGATCCAGACGGTCGCACCGGCCGCACGGACGCCACTGTCGTGGACGACGTGGAGCGCGGTCAGCACCAGCCGGGGCCCGATGAGATAGCCCGACCCCGACCCCCCGACCGGCTGGTCAGGCTTGATATAGACCGTCCTCTGAGCGTCCACTGTCGTTCTCCCGCTACGCCTGCGTCTCCTGGATCGTCCACGTGTCAGGCGTCGCTGCCGGGCGGGGTGTCGGCCCCAGGCTCCCTGCTGACCGCGTCGTGCCGGCGGATGCGGGCGGGCTGTTCGCCGAGGGCCTCGTCGCGGACGTTCAGCGTCAGGGTCAGCGTCTGCCGGTGCGTGACCCCGCCCCCGCCCCCGGCCTCCACACCACCCTTGGTGCCGAAGGCGCCGATCTCAACATTAACCTTGCCGTTGCCGTCCTTGCGGAACTCGACCTCCAGACACAGCTCGGCCTGCTCTACCTCGAACCGGAACTGCTCGTGGGGGCTGGCGTCCGCGGCCCTGTACAGCTCCTCGCGGAGCTCTGCCACCGCCTCGGACAGCGTCACCTTGCCCACGGTTCCCCCTCCACCGCCACCCGCGGACGGCGCGCTCGATCGGCCTGACCCGCAGTTTTCCTGACGGCACCTCACCTGCGCAGGCGAAGACGGAAATCTCGGAACGTACGCCGGCGCCGCTCTGCGGCAGGGGGGTGGCGAGGATGCGCGGGGTGACGGTCAGGTAGAGCCGGTAGTCGGCGGGGATGCGTGTGTTGTCGTGGATGGTGGCCCAGGGCCGTCTGAGGTCGTCGGCACCCCGGTGCGGTCCGTTCGGGCCGGCCGGGGCCGCTTGTCGTGCACGGTCCCGGCCGGGGCTCACACGGTGAGGTGCTGCCTGGTGCCGGAGTCGTCGGCAGCCGTCCCGGGGGTGATGGCGTGCTGTTCGTCTTCGGGGCGACCCTTCTTGGGCAGCAGGAAGGTGAGGGCGAGGAAGACCACCAGCAGGCACGCCTGGACGATCAGCGCGCGGTGGAAGCCGCTGGTGAAGTCACCGGTTCCGGCCTGGGCGAAGAACACCGAGCCGAAGACCGCGACGCCGATGGAACCGCCGACAGCCTGGACCGCCGACAGGACACCGGAGGCGGATCCGATCTCGTCGTCGTCGACCGAGGCCAGGACGAAGCTGAACAGGGCGGCGATCACCATGCCGGCGCCGATGCCCGCCACCGCCACGCCGGGAGCGATGTCCCAGATCGAGAACGAGGCGGCATCGAGGCCGTCGAGCTCGAACCACAGCATGGCCGCGCCGGCCAGCTGGACCAGCGGTCCGACCTGCAGCACCTTGCGGCCGATCCTGTCGGCGAGGAACGCGCCGCTGATGGCGCCGCCGACCGCGGTTCCCACCGCGAGGGGCAGGTTGCCCAGTCCCGCCTCACCGGCGGTGAAGTGCCGGCCGATCTGGAGGAACAGGGTCAGCACGAGCTGGGTGCCGACGAGCCCGCCGAAGAACAGGGCGATGCCGCCGAGCCCGACGGTGAAGGCCGGCTTGCGCAGCAGGCCCGGGGTCACCAGCGGCTCGCGGCCCGTGGCGGCCGTGCGGCGCTGCTGGAGGGCGAAGAGGGCGAAACCGATCGCCGAGGCGGCCATGGACAGCCACGTCCACAGCGGCCAGCCGTTCTCCTGCCCCTGGTTGAGCGGCAGCACCAGCAGAGCGCAGGAGGTCACGACCAGGGCGGCGCCGGTCACGTCGACCCGGACCGTTCGGTCGCCCGCTTTCTTGGGCACGAACTTCGCGGCGACGATCAGTGTCGCGATTCCGATGGGCAGGTTGATCAGGAACACCGACCGCCAGCCCAGGTCGAAGAAGTCGCCCTCGATGAGGAAGCCGCCCAGGACCGGGCCGATGATGCCGCCCAGGCCGAGGACGGGGCCGAAGATCGCGAAGACCTTGGTGAGTTCGGGGCCGGAGAAGTTCTCCCGCAGCAGCCCCAGGCCCTGGGGCAGCAGCATCGCTCCGGCGGTGCCCTGCAGCAGGCGGAAGGCGATCAGCGACTCGATGTTCGGCGCGACCGCGCACAGCAGGGAGGTCGAGGTGAAGGCCGCCAGGCCGATCAGGAACATCCGGCGCCGACCGTAGCGGTCGCCGAGCCGGCCGCCGAGCACGAGCCCGGCGCCCAGGGTGAGCGCGTAGCCGCCGATCACCCACTGCAGGCCGACGGAACCGGCACCGAGGGACTTCTCCAGGTCCGGCCCGGCGACGTTGACGATCGAGGCGTCCAGGAGGTCCATGATCTCCGCGACGATCATCACCGCCAGGATCAGCCACCGCCACCGGTAGGGCTCGGTCGTCTCGTCGGGGGTGGGGGACGGGTCACGCACGCCAGATACCTCCATGGTGAAGTAATTCCATGGTGAAGGTAAAGTGGTGGCGGTAGGTTGTCAAAGCGGGATGACCGTGCGGACCTCGTGACAGGAGAGCGCGTGACAGGAGAGAAGGCCGGAGGCGTGGAGGAAACAGTGCGCGATGGTGTCGCGGAGCAGCGTGAGCGGCTGATGGAGTCGTTCAGGATCTACGGCGGACACTACGCCGAGCTCAGCCGGCGCTTCGCCGCCTGGCTGGGCCTGCACTCCACGGACGCGACCGCGGTCCTGGAGATCGCCGCCGCCGAGGAGCGCGGCACCCCCCTGTCGCCGGCGCGGCTGAGCGAGCGGATCTCCCTGTCCACGGGCGCCACCACCGCGCTCCTGAACCGTCTCGAAGCGGCGGGACACATCACCCGCGCCCGCGAGCACTCCGACCGGCGCATCGTCACGCTGCGCAGCGGCGGGCACATCCAGGAGAGGGCGGACGAGTTCTTCGGCCCGCTCGCCCACCGCCTCGACGCCACGATGTCGCACTACCCGCCCCGGTTCCTGGAACAGGTCGAGGCGTTCATGACCGACCTGAACACCACCATGGACAGCCACCTCACGGAAAACGAGGGGTAGCGCGTCGATGCCGGCAAGAGGGGCGTGATCCGCTCCCCGAGTTCGCGGGGATGGTCCCTGGAGGATCAGCGGGACGTCCCTCCAGCCCTGGGCGAAAGACGGCCCTCCGCCCGTCTGGAAAATCGGCCGGTCCCGCCAGGGCCCCTCGCCCCGGCTACGGGTGTGCGGCGCCGCCTGCCCGCGCCGCACGAGGGTCGTCGGCAGGCGGGTTCCCCGCCCGCAGTTCCCGCCGCAGTGCGCGCAGCGCGGTACGTTCCTCTGCGCGACGCCGGAGCCGGGCACGCCATCGCTTGCGGATGATGGCGAGGAGCAGGCCCGGGGCGAGGATGCCGCCGAGGGCGAGGGCGGCGATGAGCCACGGGAAGCAGGTCAGCCGGACCGTGTTGCTTTTGACGGTCTTCGTCGCGCCGCCGGGAACCGTTGCGGTCACCGAGGCGGTGACCGCCAGGCGGGCGAGAGCGGGGAGGTCGGTCAGGCGGCCGGTGAGGGTGGCGCTGCCGCCGGGGATCACGTAGATCCCCGTGGGGGTGAGCGGGACGGTACGCGCGGAGCCGGCACCGGTGATGTTCAGCGTTCCGGCGAAGGTGTAGAGGACGTTGCCCGTGTTGCGTACGGTCACGGTGAACTCCTCGCCGCCGCCCGCAGGCCGGTGCTCCAGTTCCGTGAGGGAGACCTGGAGGTCGGCGGTGCCGGGGACGGTGAGTTCGACGATCCGGGCGATCCGGGTCTCGGTGTTCACCCCGCCGCTGACCGCGGGGGTGCGCAGCGCGGTGACCAGGCTGCCGAGATAACTGCCCGGTGGGGTGCCGACGGGGACCGTTAGGGAGAAGCGGACCGTGGCCCTGCTCTTCGGCCGCACGGTGACGGTGGCCTCGGAGTCCAGCTTCAGCCAGGCCCCGACCGCGGCCATCTTCCGGCCTTCCTGCGCGGGGGCCAGGCCGCCGCCGACCGCGTGGGTGACGTCGGCGCCGTAGACGTGGAAGGTCCGGGCCTCGTCGCTCTCGTTGTAGACGACCGCGGAGTCCTCGATGCGGGCGCCGGCCTTCAGCGCGTACCCGAAGTGCCCGCCGGTCAGCGTCGTCAGACCGTAGAGCCCGGCCTGCACGCCGAACGGCGCGCCCGCGGCGGATTCCGTCGGAGTGGGCGAGGGGGCGGGGGCCGGCGCTGCCTGCGCGCCCGGCGCCAGAGCGAGCACGAGGCCCGTGAGGAGAAGGCTCCACAGGGTGCGAAACCGTGCCCGATGGGTGGCGGTGGCACCGCCCTGGGCGCGCAGACAGCTGTGCACGGGATCAGCCGGTGATCGTGTACTGGAGGGTGCCGCTGTACGAGCCGGGAACGGTTTCCGCGGGGATGTTCCACTGCGCCGTCGACCCGTCGTGGGTGAAGACACCGCGGGTGCCGCCGTCGCCGGTCGCCATCGTCACGGCGGGGGAGAGGCTGGTGCCCGGGCGGGGGTCGTCGCCCTCGGGGAAGTGGCCGCCCTGGCCGGGCCTGGCGATGCCCGTCCACTGGCCGCCGGTCCCGTTGAGGTGCCCGCCGGCCGTGATCCTCAGATTCTTCCACCCGATGGTGTCCGTGCCGCTGACCAGGTCGGTGGTGGCGACGGTCACCGACCAGGGGGCGGTGGTGGAGAGGGTGTCGGTGTACGTGAACGTGCCGAGTCCGGCCGGGTTGCTGAGAGCGCCAGGTGTCAGCGTTCCGAAGTCGACGGCCGGCAGGTTCATCTCCATCGACAGGACACCGGGCGCCTTGGCGACCTGCACCGACATCGCCTGGGCCGTGCCCTTCGGCTTCGAGGTGTTCAGCAGCACCTGCGCCGCGACACCCGCAGCGGTGGAGGCGGCCGCCAGGTCGGGACGACCGTCGGCGTTCAGGTCCCCGACGGCGTACGCGCCGTTCACGCCGCTCGCCGTGTCGTACAGCGGACTTGCGTTGCGGAAGGTGCCCGTGCCGTCGCCGAGGAGGACGGTGGGCTGGTCGTCGGGGCCGTTGTCGGTGACCAGGTCCGGTTTGCCGTCCGTGTTGACGTCGGTGATGGCCACGCCCGCGAGAGCCCTGCCGCCGACCGGATGGGTGACCGGGGCGCCGAAGGCTCCGGCGCCGTCGCCGAGGAAGACGGTGATCGTCCGGTCCATGTGCGCGACGGCCGCGTCCGGCTTGCCGTCGCCGTTCACGTCGCCGAGGGCGATGGCCCGGCCGAGGAAGACGGCGTCGGCGAAGCGGGTGGCCGGGCCGAGACGGCCCTTGCCGTCACCGAGGAGGACGGAGATGTCAGAGGTGCCGCTGTTCACGGTGACCACGTCGGGCTTGCCGTCGCCGTTCACATCCCCGGTCTTCAGGCCAGAGGGGCGCAGCTGCGCGGCGGAGTAGCCGGTGGGCCGGCCGCCGCCGACGTAGTGGTTGCGCGCGGTGCCCAGAGCGCCGGTGCCGTCGTTGGTCCACACCGAGACGTTGTCGCCGTTGGCGTTGGAGGTCAGCACGTCGGGCTTGGCGTCACCGTTCATGTCGGCGACCGTGATGTCCACGGGGAACATGGCGTCCGTCGACGGGTTGACCAGCGTCGGCGCGAAGTAGGAGGTGGCCGGGGCGAAGCCGCCCTTGCCGTCACCGAGCAGCTCGACGACGCTGCCCATGCTCTCCTCGCCGTGCTGCGTGGGCCGCTTGGTCAGGGCCGCCGCGACGACCGCGTCCAGCCGGCCGTCACCGTTGAGGTCCGCCAGGGCGACCGCCGTCGGGTAGGTGCCGGTGTCGAGTCCGAAGGAGACACCGGGGCCGAATCCGCCCTTGCCGTCGCCGAGCGCGGCCACCAGGGTGTTCGATCCCTTGACCGGGGTGACGAGGTCGGCCTTGCCGTCGCCGTTCAGGTCGCCCAGCGCCGGGGCGGTGCCCTTCCCGGAGCCCGCGGGCAGCGGGACGGCGATCGCCCCGCCGAAGGAGACGCCGGGATCCGGTGCGGCCTGGGCGGCCGGCGCCAGACACAGCCCGACTACGAGCGCGGCCGCGGAGCCGAGCACGAGCCCGGCCCCGCGAGGTGTGGAAGTGTTCAACGTACCTGTCCCTTGAGGGTGTTGAGGCACGCCGACGGGAGGAGTCGACCTGCGGTGGTGTGAGGGGAGTCGGATGCAGTCAACACGGCCGCGCCGGGAAGAGGCAGTGGATGTCCCACCAGTTCCGGAGCCGCGCCGCGGGTGTGACCTGGTGGTTCGTACGATCGGTCGGCCGGCTTGCCGACGGGGACGCCCACCCCGGGCCCACTCCGGGCCCACCCCACGCCCACCCCACACCCACACCCACACCCACACCCACACCCACACCCACACCCACACCCACGCGCTCGTGCTCGCGGGGTCAGGGCGCAGGGGCGGTCTGGTGCGCCAGGGCGCCCCGATAGGCAGGCGGCGGTGGGAATCGTGGCCGGCGTGCGCGTCGACGACGTGGCCGCTCAGGTGGAGGCGCCGTCGGGGCCGCACCGGCTGGTGTCCCTGGTGTCCCGCGAGGCCGTCGAGGAGCCGGCGCTCGACGTCGGCGTCACGGTGACGGCCCGGGCGAAGCCGACCGGCGTCCGTATCGACCTGCCCTGAACGCTTCCGGCTGGGCCCGGCGAGCCGTGACGCCGGGCGTCAGCGGCTCAGGAGCGCGGCGCGCAGGTCCACCCGGTCGTCGAGGCGGGACAGGTCGCGGCCGGTGAGGGTCTCGATGCGTTCGACGCGGTAGTGGACCGTGTTGATGTGGACGTGGAGGGCCTCTGCGGTCCGCGTCCAGGAGCAGTCGTGCGCGAGGAAGACCTCCAGGGTTTCCAGCAGCATGGCGCCCGACCCCCGTCCGGCCCTCGTCAGGGGGCCCAGGACGGTCTCGCGGTAGATGGCGCGCACGGAGGCGGGGACGCCGGCGAGGAGCGTCGCAAGCCCTCCGAGATCGCGGAGCCGTGCGACCCGTGACGACGACGGCGCTGCGGCGGTGCGGGCTCCGGCGAGGGCGTAACGGGCTTGCGTGAGAGCGGTGTTCAGGGCGGATGCGTCGACGGGTTCGCTCAGGCCGACGTGCCAGGTGCTCTCCGGGCGGCAGGACTGGATCAGGTGGGTGATCTCGCGCAGTCGTTCCGCCGTGTCGTGCGTCGTGTCGCCGTTCGCGAGGACGGCCGTCGCCGCGTCGTCGTCGCCCAGGGCGACGGTGAACGTGGTGGACGGCAGGTGTCCGAGCGCCTCGGCGAGCGCGGCGACGCCGTCGGCGCCGGCGTTCCCGTCCGGCTCCAGCGCGGCGGCGACGACCGTGTAGGAGGGCTGGTCGGCCAGCCCGCAGGAGGCCAGCGCGCGCTGGACGCGGCCGGGGTCGACGCGTGGCGTGCTGATGACCTCCATCAGTCGGGTGGTCGCGGGGCCGCGCTCGGCCCGGTGCCTGTCCTCGCGGCGCCGGTGGCGTCCCAGGAGTTCGGCTATCTCCTGCAGGACCCTCGGCGGGACCTGTCCCTCCTCCGGCAGGTGCAGGTGCCAGGTGTCGAAGTCGGTTCCCTCGGCCTCGATCCGCAGCGTCGTGCCCCGTGTGCCGGACAGGGCCTCCCTGGCCTCACGGGCGCGGAGCCCCGTGGTGTCGCCGGTACGGGCGACGGTCCGGCCCGAGGCGGTGAGGAGGTGACAGGCGGGCGCGCCGAGGTGGGCGAAGGCGCGGTCGAGGAGCTCGCCGGCCGTCGCACTGCGGTCCAGGGCGCGGTCGAGGTCCAGGCGGACGTTCTCCGGCAGGGCGTGGTGGCTCGCGGGGTGGCGGTTGAGTTCGCCCCACTGCCGCAGGTAGACGGCTTCGGTGATGGCCCGGAAGCTGGTGTGCGGGGGGACGGCGACGAGGGGGACGCGATGCCTGCGGCAGGCGTCGACGAGTTCCCCGGGGACATGCCCGTGGGTCTCCTCGCCCGCCAGGAGCGCCACGGCTCCAGCCTCCCGCAGGGCGGAGACGAAGCGGTCGGTCTTGGCCGCGGCGCCGTCGCGGCTCCACCAGACGAGTCCGCTCAGAACGACCTCTCCCGGTTGGAGGAAGCGTGCCGGATCCTCCAGGTCGGTCGCGGTGACCCCGGCGATCTCCTGGCCGAGCAGCGCCTCGTCGCCCCAGACGAGGAAGAGGTCCAGGCGGTCGAGGCGGAGGAGGTGGTCGACGTGCATGCGGGGCTCCTTGTTCAGTCGCGGGCCGAGGCTCGCGCTCACATTCACGAGGCAGATGCGAGTCGATGCATCGTAAATGCATAAGCGAAGGCGGAAAATGCCTCTTGGTTGATCATCCAGGGAGCAGCGCTGTCCGATGGATGTTTTCCGGGTTCCCATCCAGTCGTGCGGGGGGTCCGTCTCGGGCTTCACTGGCCTGAAGGCATCGGTCGGGAGACGGGGGCGGCATGGATCTGAACACGATCGCGGACGTGAGGGACGCGCGTCTGCGCGAGCCCTGGCGGCCCGGGGACGCGTGGCTGGGCGGCGGGACGTACCTGTTCTCCGAACCCCAGCCGCACCTGCGGCGGCTGGTCGACCTGAGCCGGATGGACTGGGAGCCGCTCACGCGATATCCGGACGGCTCGCTGGAGATCGCGGCGACCTGCACGATCACCCAACTGTCCCGTTACGGACGGCGCTTCCTGGACGCACCGGCGGCCCCGCTCTTCGAGCAGTGCTGCCGGGCCTTCCTCGCCTCGTTCAAGATCTGGAACATGGCCACCGTCGGCGGGAACCTGTGCAACGGCCTCCCGGCCGGGCCGATGATCTCGCTCACCGCCGCCCTTGACGGCACCTGCCTGCTCCTGGCCCAGAACGGGTCGACGCGTGAGGTGAAGGTGGCCGACCTCATCCGGGGCGCGGGCGTCAAGGACCTCGCCGAGGGTGAGCTGCTGCGCTCGGTGACGCTGCCGGGGCGGGCGCTGGAGTGCCGTACGGCCTTCCGGCAGGCGTCGTTGTACGGGCTCGGCCGCTCCGGCGCCCTGGTGATCGGCGCGCTCGACCCGGTGGACGGGTCGCTGGCGGTGACGGTCACCGCCGCCACGACCCGGCCGTTCCGCTTCTGGTTCCCGCTGCCGCCGACCGCGGAGCGCCTCCGGACGGCGATCGACACGGCGGTGTCCGGCGCCGAGTGGTTCGACGACATCCACGGACTCCCGCAGTGGCGGCGGCACATGGCCCTGCGTCTCGCCGAGGAGGTCCGCCGCGAGCTGACCCACACCCCTGGGGAAGGTGCCCGATGAGCTTCGACATCCAGGTCAACGGCCGCCCGTTCGACACCGAGCCGCGGGCCGGCCAGTGCCTGCGCACCTATCTGCGCGAGCGCGGCTGGTTCGGCGTGAAGAAGGGGTGCGACGCCGGTGACTGCGGGGCCTGCACCGTCCACGTCGACGGCGAGCCCGTGCACAGTTGCCTCTACCCGGCCGTGCGGGCCGAAGGGCGAGCGGTCACGACCGTGGAGGGACTCGCCGCTCCGGACGGCGGACTCCACCCCGTCCAGCAGAGGTTCCTGGACGCGCAGGGCTACCAGTGCGGCATGTGCACGGCCGGCTTCCTGATGACCACGGCCGCCCTGGAGGCCGAGCGCGGCACCCCGCACGACGACGGCAAGCTGGAC
The DNA here is from genome assembly GCF_042794995.1 of Streptomyces sp. NPDC056503. NCBI lineage: Bacteria > Bacillati > Actinomycetota > Actinomycetes > Kitasatosporales > Streptomycetaceae > Streptomyces > Streptomyces sp. NPDC056503. The sequence goes on along the minus strand of NZ_JBHTST010000042.1, from coordinate 13,963 downwards.
GACCTGCCCAGGGCGTTCAAGGGCAACATCTGTCGCTGCACCGGCTACCGGGCGATCGAGGACGCCGTCCGGGGCGTGAAGCACGTCGAACGTCCCTGCGCGGGGAAGGCCGTGGGCCGGAGCGTCGGCGCGCCGGCCGGCCCGCAGGTCGTCACCGGCACGGCCCGCTACACCTTCGACGTCGAGGTCCCCGGCCTGCTGCACATGAAGCTGCTGCGCTCGCCGCACCCGCACGCCAGAATCCTCGCGATCGACTCCTCGGCCGCGCTGCGCGTGCCCGGCGTGGTCGCCGTCCTCACCCACGAGGACGCCCCCGCGACGCTGTACTCCTCCGCCCGCCACGAGCATCCGACCGAGGACCCCGACGACACCCGCGTCCTCGACGACGTCGTCCGGTACGTCGGGCAGCGGGTCGCGGCCGTCGTCGCCGACAGCGAGCGGGCCGCCGAGGAGGGCTGCCGCAGGATCGAGGTGACGTACGAGGAACTCCCGTACGTCACCGACCCGGAGGAGGCGATGCGCCCCGGCGCCCCCGTGATCCACGCGGGAAAGGGGCCGGAGGTGCGTATCGCCCGGGTCGAGAACAACGTGGCGGGGGAGGTCCACGGCGAGATCGGCTCGGTCGAGGACGGCTTCGCCGAGGCGGACGTCGTGTACGAGGAGACCTTCCGCACCCAGCGGGTGCAGCACGCGAGCCTGGAGACGCACGGCTGCGTCGCGTACTTCGAGCCGAAGGAAGACGGCACCGGCGAACGCCTCACCGTCCGCTCCTCCACCCAGACCCCGTTCCTGACCCGCCGGGCCCTGTGCGCCCTGTACGGTCTGCCGGAGGACGAGGTGCGGGTGGTCGCGGGCCGCGTCGGCGGCGGCTTCGGCGGCAAGCAGGAGATGCTCACCGAGGACATCGTCACCCTCGCCGCGCTGAAGCTGCGCCGGCCGGTGAAGCTGGAGTACACCCGGGCCGAGCAGTTCTACGGGGCGACCACCCGGCACCCCTTCACCATCGGCATCAAGGTGGGCGCACGCGCCGACGGATCCCTCACCGCCGTACGGATGCGGGTCGTGTCCGACACCGGCGCGTACGGGAACCACGGCCCGGCGGTGATGTTCCACAGCGTGGGGGAGTCCTTCGCCGTCTACCGTGCCCCGCACAAGAAGGTCGACGCGTACTCCGTCTACACCAACGTCGTCCCGGCCGGCGCCTTCCGGGGCTACGGCCTCGGCCAGGTCACCTTCGCCGTCGAGTCCGTCATGGACGAACTGGCCCGGCGGCTCGGCATGGACCCCCTCGCCTTCCGGGAGAGGAACGTCATCGGCCCCGGGGACGCCATGCACAGCCCGATCGGCGAGGAGGAGGACCTGTACATCGCCTCCTACGGCCTCGACCAGTGCCTCTCCGTCGTACGGAACGCGATCGCCGAGGACCGCAGCGCCGAGGACGCACCCGAAGGCTGGCTGGTCGGGCAGGGGACCGGCATGGCGATGATCGCCACCGGCCCGCCCGGCGGTCACTACGCCGACGCCCGCGTCTCGCTCCTGGAGGACGGCACGTACGACATCGCCGTCGGCACCGCCGAGTTCGGCAACGGCACGACGACCGTGCACCAGCAGATCACGGCAGGCGCCCTGAACACCACGGAGGACCGGCTTGCCGTCCGCCAGTCCGACACCGACGTCGTCCGTCACGACACGGGCGCCTTCGGCTCCGCCGGCACCGTCGTCGCCGGCAAGGCCGTCCTCCTCGCCGCGACCTCCCTCGCCGCGACCTCCCTCGCCGAACGTCTCCGCACCCTCGCCGCCCGCCACACCGGCGTCGCCCGCCACCTCTGCGTCCTCGGCGCCGAGTCCGTCGACTGCGCCGGGCGGCTCGTCACCCTCAAGGAGCTGTACGAGGCGGGGCACGCCCTCGGGGCGGCCCAGGAACTGGCGGCGGACGGGCACTGGGGCGGCTCGCCGCGCTCGGTCGCCTTCAACGCGCAGTGGTTCCGCGTCGCCGTGGACCCCGGCTCGGGCGAGATCCGCATCCTGCGCAGCGTCCACTCGGCCGACGCGGGCAAGGTCATGAACCCGATGCAGTGCCGGGGCCAGGTCGAGGGCGGCGTCGCGCAGGCGCTGGGCGCCACCCTCTTCGAGACCGTCCGGATCGACGAACGCGGAGAGGTGACGACGGCCGCGTTCCGGCGCTACCGGCTTCCCCAGTACGCGGACGTGCCCCGCACCGAGGTCCACTTCACGGAGACGTCCGACGCGATCGGCCCGCTCGGTGCCAAGTCCATGAGCGAGAGTCCCTTCAACCCGGTCGCCCCCGCCTTCGCCAACGCCCTGCGGGACGCCACCGGCATCCGGTTCACCGAGCTGCCCGTGACCCGCGACCGCGTCTGGCTCGCCCTCGACCAGCACGCGAGGAACTTCGAGCGGTAGACCAAGAGATGGTGAGGAATCGACTCGGAGAAAGGTCACAGATACGAGAAGGGATAAGGATTTCACGTGGAAACCGCCGAGGCCATGGCCTCGGCGGCCAGTAGCTATCCAGCGATTCCCTCCCCACTGGCAGGAATCCGGGGCCATTCGTCCGGCAGAGCCGGAGCGATGAACCCACCAGGGGTCACGGCTCCGGGAACGGCGGACACCGCCGACGCCGGACGGGGATGAACACGGTGCGCGGATCCTCTGCCAGGCCGTGCGGAGCAGGCCGGCGTCCGGGGTCCCGTCCGGCCGCACGCCGTCGTGGTACGACCAGCTGCGGCGGACCCCGAGGAGATCGCGGGTTCCCCGAGGCGGCGGAGATCGCGTCCGCCTGCGTCGACTCTCCCGGCACGGCCCTCGCGCGGTACACGGACCCCGCCGACACGACGACCGCCGTCCGCCTCCTCGCGGAGCTCCGGGCTGCCCGTCGGCAAGAAGCACATGGCCGAGACCCGGCGGAAGGTCGGCATCGTCGCCGACGAGGAGCTCATGGCCCGGCATCGCCTGGAGCTGCCGTTCGGCTTCGTGCCGAGCTCCGCCGCCTGACTTTGGTCCGACCGGCTGGATGTGCCGGTGGTTCGTGCCGCGGTGCTCCGTGCGGCGGCGGAGTCGAGGTTATGAAGGGAATCGAACGGAATCGGATGGAAGTTCGCCATCCGGTCATTCCCGAACCTCAACCTCAGGAGTCGCACGATGCGCCCCATCAGAGCGGCCTGCCTCGGCACGGCCACGCTGGTCACCCTCCTCGCCTGCACCCCCGTCGCGGCCGCCGCGACGGACACCGGTTCCGCCCCGGCCAGCGGTAAAGCCCGGACCCTTACATTTCTGGCCGAGGTGCAGCAGCTGACCCGCTTCCCCGTCACCCCCGGCAGCGTCTCGCAGGGCGATCAGGTCGTCGTCCGCTCGGACCTCTTCGACGAGGCGCACAACAAGGTCGGTGAGACCCACGGCTCCTGCACCACCACCCGGGGCGGTGTCGACGAAGCGGAGCAGTGCCTCGTGACCTACGTCCTCCCGGACGGCCAGCTCACCACGCAGGGGGTGTACTTCAACTACATCGACCAGGGTCCCTTCGACTCCGCGATCACCGGCGGCACCGGGAAGTACGAGAAGGCGCGCGGCTCGGTCCACTCCGAGACGATCGCCACGGACCCGAAGGTCGTGAGGCGCTTCACGATCCACCTCGCCTGACGGACCCCGACGTCCACCTGACCCCGGAATCCGGCCTTCTCCCCTCGCGTCGCACCATGGGAGACGGTCGTACGAAAGGAAGCGTGGGCCAAGGGGACGTCCAGGGCAGTTCACCCTTCAGATCGTCAAACGCACCGACGACATGAGCGGGTTCGTGGTGCTTCCCCGCAGGTGGGTGGTGGAGAGGACGCCGAGCCGGCTGATGCGCTCGCGGCGCCTTGCCCCGGGACTACGAGACCCGGCCCGAAAGCGGCGAGGCCGCCGTCCTGTGGTCGATGACCATGCTCATGGGACGCGGCCTCGCCCGCCACCGGAGCCGAGACGTCACCCGGCAGCCCGCCTCGGCGTGGACACCCCGGGACGCTCCTCGGCCAGCCGGCCCCGCTCCACCAGCCGCTTCACCTTCGTGGGAAGACAACGGTTGCTCAGCATGGGCCTCTACGGAAACGGGACGGTCGCCCAGACCGCCTCGCCGACCGTGCGGCCCCTGACTGACGCCCCCTGACGCCCCACGCCGTCACGAGGATGGCCACGAGCGGAAGCCTCTCTCGCGGGCCGGCCGACGGGTCCGCGGTCACCCGTCGAGACTCCCGGTGCTCCGTTTGTCAGTGGTAGCCGTCAAGCTGTCGCGATGGAGACGTTTTCCTCATCAGGCATGGCCGGGGTCGACGCCGCGACGGAGACGCTTACGCCGCTCGGATGGCGAACCCACGAACAGATCCAAGCCGGTGACCACGTGCTCGCGCTGGACCCTGCCGACAAGCGGATCCACTGGAGGAAGATCGGGCACGTCCACCGCCGGCACTGGGAGTCGGCGTCCGACGGCCCGTTGACGGCCTGGCACCACCGGGCGGTGAAGGCGCTCAGCACGCCTGGTCAGCCCTGGCTCCAGCTGAACGAGCTCGGCCGCAAGCTCGGCGACGACCGCCCTCACGACTGGACCACCACCGCCGCCCTCGCGGGCCGTGACTGGGTCAGGATCGTCTTCGGCGGCGGTACGCCCAGCGCCTTCCCCGATTCCTCTCCCTACAGCGACGAGTTCGTCGAACTCCTCGGCTGGATCATCACCGAAGGCTGCTACCCCCGCCCCCGGCACGAGGGCTCCTGGAACCACGTGCAGGTCTCCCAGTCGGAACGGGTGAACCCGGAGAAGACCCAGATGCTCCGGCGCCTCGCGGACCACTTCCGCGAGCAGGGCTACACCTTCAACGAGCACCGGCAGGCGCCCACCGGAGTGGTCCCGTTCTACATCGGCGCGGACCTCGGAGCCCGGATCCGCCAAACCCTGCCCGACAAGCAGCTGCCGCCGGCACTCATCAGCTCGCTGACGCTCTCCCAAGCCGAGATTCTGTACCGGTCGCTCATCCTCGGTGACGGGAACCAGCACGTCGGAGGCGGCGACTACTTCATCCAGGTCGACCAGGGACGCATCGACAGCTTCCAGATGCTCGCCGCCATGCTCGGCTTCCGGACCGCCCAGAAGACCTGGGCCGCGCTGAAGGGCGTCTTCCGGATCACGGTCTACACCCGGGACAGCGGAACCTCGGGCAGCACCAAACCGACGCGGAAGGACTACGACGGCACCGTCTGGCAGATCGAGTTCGGTCGCCCTACGGCGTGGCTCGCCCGGCGCGACCGCACTACCTTCTGGACCGGTGCCGCTCCACGGTCCCCCCGCCCGCCCGAGTGAACCCCCAGCCCCGCCGCCGCGAGACCTTCCTCCTACGCCACGCCGAAGTGGGACCACACCATGCCCAGTTTCCCCAGCTGTTCGACGTGTTCCTCTTCCATGTCACTGCGGGCGTAGAAGCGCCGGCTGAGGGCTCGGCGTGTCGGCCCTGCGGACATAGTGCGGCCGTGGATCTGAGACCGGAGGCGTCGCCTACTTGCTACGGCTCCTGGAGGCGAACGTGTCGCATCCCCGGGTGAGTGACCTGGTCCTCCATCCCCCGGACAACCTTCAGGGCGCGTCTGCGGAGCAGATCGTCGATGAGGCTCCGAGATACCGGCCGATCGCGCTTTGAGCTCTGTCAGCCGGCCGTGGCCTGTTGTCTCGCCGCCGAAGGCGACGTGGGGCCACGATGCGGGAAGGCGTCCCGACCGGGCCCCGCGACGCAGCTCCGTCCTGTTTGCCCGCGGGAAGGGAGAGGGCCGGGAGTTCGTCCCCTGACTCCCGGACGTCGGATCAGTCGGGCGTGGCGGTGAGGTGGTAGGTCGTGTCGACCTGGAAGCCCTCCGCCGTGGTGCCCTTGATCTCCAGGACGTACTGCCCGGGGAGGAGCGGGGTGAGGGCGGACCACAGGCCCCAGGCGAGGTGCATGCGCAGACCCACACGGAAGGGCGGGGCGACGAACTCGTGGAGGGGGAGAGGGGCGCCGTTGAGGTACGCCTCGGCCGCGGTCACGTTGAGGGAGAGGGGTTTGCGGGAGTGGAGCTTGGTGTGGTGGACGTTGAGCACGGGGAAGAACACCGGACGCCCGGCCGGGATCTCGCAGCGCCGGACCACCCGGCCGCCGTAGGTGCCCGCCAGGAACCACAGGTCGTCCGGCTGCCGCCAGGCGGCGTGCGCGCCGGTCGTGTCGGCCACCGGGCTCACGTCGTCGGGGGCCGACAGGGCCCACTGCCACCAGCGGGCGGCGAGGACGCCGCCCTCCTCATCGGATATCTGCCATGCGCTCACGACGCCACACCCTACGGGGCGCCGATGCCGCAGAGCCCGGGAGGGCCCGTCACGTGAGACGCTCACCCACCCCCGTGCGGTCACGGCGGTCCGACGCCGGAGCGCGAACCCCAGCCCCAGGGCGACACACGGCACCACGGACGGAACGCGCCCCGCCCGTCGAAGGTCGGCCGCCGTCCGTCAGGATCCGGTCGAGGGCCCCCGTGAGCCCCGCTCCCGCACGGTCGGTGACGAGGCGTCCCCGCCTCGAACCTGCCGATGCCCTCTCCAGCCGCAGCCGCAGCCGCAGCCGCAGCCGCAGCCGCAGCCGCAGCCGTGCCGTGCATTCGCGGCGATCTCGCGCATGGCCCGCTCCACCCGCTTGCGGTTGACCCGGCGGCCGGGCCGGCGCAGGGCGGCGTGGAACGAGGACCGGGCCGCCTCGGTGACGGTCCTGCCGGAGGAGCGGACAAGGGCGACCGCTCCCGCTTGAACTCCTCCGTCCACGGGGAGGGGCAAGTGTTGGGAGGACGGAACTCCCCACCTGCGCAAGTAGGTCCTTGACGATCGAGTCGCACTGAAGTCGACCATGCGGGAACCCGGCGGCCGGTCACCACTGCTGGCGGAGGACGCAGAACCCCCTTGTTAGATATTTAGCTAAGATGCTAAATATCTAACATGACAGAAGCTCAGGATGAGGCGGGAGCCTTCCGCGCCCTCGCCGATCCGACGAGGCGCCAGATCCTCGAGGACCTCAGAGACGGCGAGCTCGCGGCCGGCGAGATCGCGGCCAGGTTCGCGATCAGCGCGCCCTCCATCTCGCGGCATCTCGGCGTGCTCAAGGGAGCCGGATTGGTCACCGAGCGACGGGAGGGCAACCGGATTCTCTACGCGCTGGCCCAGGATCGCCTGGCCACCAGCATCGGTCGATTCCTCAGTGCCGTCTGCCCCGAGCAGATCGTGCTTCGCCACACCACATGGCGCGCCGGGGCGCAGAGCGAGGGATCATGAGGCAGCCGCGACTGTCCAGCGTCATCGAACGACGGCTACTGGTGAACTACCGAGTCGCCCCGGATGCCGCAGCACGCCTGCTCCCCGGGCCGCTGCGCCCGCAACTGGTGCACGACTACGCGGTTGCGGGCATCTGCCTGCTGCGCCTGGGAAGTGTCCGGCCGACCTGGGCGCCCAAGGCGTTCGGTCTGCGCAGCGAGAACGCGGCCCATCGAATCGCCGTCGAGTGGGACGGACCGGACGGCGTCGAGACCGGCGTCTACATTCCACGACGCGACACCGCCTCGCGGCTCAACGTCTGGGCCGGAGGCCGCCTCTTCCCCGGCGAACACGGCCGAGCCGACTTCGAGGTGCAAGAGACGCCCAGCCGGATGCGCGTCGCACTGGCAACCCGGGATGGCGACACCCGAGTGGATGTCACCATCGAGCCGTCCGACGAGCTGCGAGGCAGCGAGCTCTTCGCTGATCTTGCCGAGGCTTCCCGTTTCTTCCAGCGCGGGGCAAAAGGGTTCTCGGCCACCAGCTCTGGCCGCCACCTGGACGGCATGGAACTGCGGACCAACGCCTGGCACGTGGAAGCCGGCCGGATTCGCTCTGCTGCGTCGTCCTTCTTCGACGACCCGGACTGCTTCCCCTCGGGGAGCGCGACCCTGGACTGCGCTCTGCTCATGCGCGACGTCCCCGTCAGTTGGCGGCCGCTCCCGGCCATGGCTTCCGAGGAGGGGTGCTCAACTCGCCAACTGAAGCACTGAGCCGCTCCCCACCTGACGGCGCTGGTCGCGTGGGGGACGGTTCCACGGAACGACGAAGCTCCTGGCAGACGGGTTCTCGACCAAGGTCGCCCGCAGCCACCAGGAGCTACATGCGCCTGTCTGCCCGTCGTCGATCGGCCTGTCCAGCCGCACCCCGCGGTATCTGACCGGACGGCTCGCTGTGCGGAGAGGGGAGGCCGGGACCCGGTGGCGGCGTCCGACCACCGGCCGTCAGGCTCTCCTCGCCCTGGCCCCTCTGCGGTGCGGTGACACCTACGCCCAGCTCGCCGCCGGATGCGGTATCGGCACGACCCCCCCGTACTCCTCAGGCAAACACAAGCGCCACGGCATGAACGTCCAGGTCCTCACCGATCCGTTCGGCCGCCTGCTGGGGGCCTCACCCGCACTGCCAGGCTCCCCTCACGACCTGCCCCCGTACGGGGGAGTCGGGGGCAGGCGGGACGGCGGGGGACGAGCACGGGATCGACCAGCCGGCGCTCTCGCCGCCCCATGTACAGCGTCCGCGGGCCGGGGGCTAGAAGGCGAAGACGTCGCCGGTGGCGAGGGTGAGGTGGCAGTCGGATTCGTACGTCTGCTGCCAGTGGACCGTACGGCCCTCGGCGGTGCCCTGGGCGGTCGCGGTGACCGCGACGGTGTCGTTGGAGCAGAGGGCGTGGTCGCGGCCGGGGAGCTGGTCGAAGTCGCCGTCGGCGGCGTCGACGTCGGTGCAGGCGGATGCGCGGTGGGGGTGGCCGGTTCCTTCCCGGCCGGGGCAGTCGAGCCAGATGGTGCCGGTGGTGGAGAGACCGTCGGTGGTGGTACGGGTGACGGTGAGCCGGACATGGGCGGCCTCCGTCGGCGAGGAGGTCGTGGCGGTCGCGGTGCCGGCAAGGGGGAGAGCGGCGAGCGCGGCCCCGGCGAGGGCGGTGGTGATCTTCATGATCGGACCAACGGCGTCTGGTGGGGGTGGGTGACGTCGCTCGATGGGGTCGTCCGATGGGGTCGTCGGCGTCGCGCCGCCGACCGGCGGGGGCGGGGCCGGAGTACACGCATGCCGACGACTCGCCGGGCTGGTATCAGAACTCCGGGAAGCGGCTTCCCGAGGAAGGGGACTGGACTTTCCTGGCCAGAGCTCTTCAGGCCGCCACCGTCTATGAGTGAATCCGCCACTGAATCAGTCAGACCTTCGTGGTCCCATGGTCGGGCCCGGTGGCACCCCTCCCCTCGAAGCCGATGCCGCCGCCGAACATCCCGCCACGCCACACACCGGAGCGCGCCATGGACGTGCTGCCCGGACTCGGGCTGGGCCGCGCGGTGTGAGGCTGGAATTCCTCGGGCCACGGCGGGAAGGTGAGAGCTCTGGATCTTCGAGGAGGCTGATGTGGCGCGGGAGCGGATGGTGCTGGAGGACGTGCTGGCAGCGGCCGAGGTGGCCGCGCCGGTCGACTCCCTCGACGTGGTGGCGCGGAACCTGCGGGAGCGGTTCGGCGCACGGTACGTGTCCTTCCTGTTCCTGGACCTGGTGGGTCAACGCGTGGTGCGGGTGTCACAGGACGCCACCACCGTGCACGGGCACGACCCGGAGGAGATCCAGCTCACCGGAAGTCTCTTCGACGAAGTCCTGCGCACCCAGAAACTGGTCCGGGCCCCGGACGACGCAGGCGGGCACGGGCACCGTGTGATCGCGCCCGTCACCAATCGCGGCGACGCCATCGGCTTCCTGGAACTCTCCCTGCCCGAAGCGACCGACGAGACCCTGGAACAGGTCGAGCAGGCGGCCCACGCCCTTGCCTACATCGTGGTCACCGACCGCCGCTTCACCGACCTCTACCACTGGGCACAGCGCACCGCCCCCGTGAGTCTGGCCGCCGAGATCCAACGCCAGCTCCTCCCCACCGCTCCCTCCTGCGAGGCCGCCCAGTTCACCCTGGCCTGCGCCCTCGTGCCCGCCCAGAGCGTGGCCGGCGACACCTACGACTACGCCCTCGACCGCGAGACCCTCCACCTTTCCCTGACCGACGCCATGGGCCACGACCTCAACGCCGCGCTCATCGCCACCATCCTCGTCAACGCCTCCCGTGGCGCCCGCCGCGCCGCAGCGCCTCTGGCCGAGCAGGCCAACCACGCCGACCGCTGTCTGAGCGAGAGCATGCCCGCCGTCCTGGCCACCGGCCAGCTCCTGCGGATCGCCCTGGACGGAAGCGGCGCACAGCTCGTCAACGCCGGCCACCCGCACCCGCTGAGGCTGCGGAAGGGCACCGTCGAAGAAGTGCCCCTGCACGCCGACCTGCCCTTCGGCATTGCCGCACGGGACGGCTATCGGGTCCAGGACATCGACCTGCGCCCCGGTGACCGGCTGTTGCTCTACACCGACGGCGTGCAGGAACGCCGCGCGAGCTCCGTCGACCTGCCCGCGGTCATGACCGCCACCGCCGCCGAGCACCCGCGCGAGGTGGTGCGCGCCCTGGTCACAGCCGTCGTCGACGCCTGCGACGGACGGCTCCAGGACGACGCCACCGTGATGTGCCTGGACTGGCACGGCCCCACCACCGAGGGCCGCAAAGTCCACGCCGGAGCCAACATCTGAAACGGAACGCGGACATCCCCCGTCCGCTCTCCCCGCCCGGCGGTACGGGTCTGTGCCCCCCTGGCCGTTGCCGAGCGGCCTCCTCCGGTCGGGGCTCTCAGTCGCCGGTGTGCGGTGCGGGTGAGGGGGTTCGTAGGGTGGCGGCCCAGGAGGCGAGCAGGCGCAGGCCCTCCTCGGAGGGGGAGTCGGGTTCGGCGGTGTAGATGGTGAGGGTGAGGCCGGGTTCGGCGGCCATCTCCAGCCCTTCGTAGGCGAGGGTGAGTGCGCCGACGGCCGCGTGGTGGTAGCGCTTGAAGCCGGTGCCGTGGTGGCGCACGTCGTGGGCGCCCCAGCGGGTGCGGAAGGCGTCGCTGCGGGTGGAGAGCTCGCCGACGAGGTCGTGGAGGTCCTTGTCGTGGGGGTCGCGGCCGGCTTCGGTGCGCAGGATGGCGACGGAGATGTCGGCGGCCTGGTCCCAGTCGGGGTAGAAGCGGCGGGCGTCGGGGCTGAGGAAGGTGAAGCGGGCGAGGTTCTCCTGGTTGTGGGGGTCGGCGTACACGTCGGCGTAGAAGGCGCGGGCGAGCCGGTTGACGGCCAGGAGGTCCATGCGGCCGTTGCGGACGAACGCCGGTCCCTCGGTGACCGCGTCCAGGGTCCACTGCAGGCTCGGGTGCGGCCTCCACCGCCGGGTGGCACGGCGGCGGGGCCGGGCGAGGGCGTCGGAGCCGTCGGCGGCCTGTGCCAGGCGGAGCAGGTGGGAGCGTTCGGCGTCGTCGAGCCGCAGAGCGCGGGCGACGGCTTCGAGGACGGCCGGGGAGGCGCCGGCGAGGTTGCCGCGTTCGAGCTTGGCGTAGTACTCGACGCTCATGTCGGCCAGGGCGGCGACCTCGCTGCGGCGCAGGCCGGGGACCCGGCGCCGCGGGCCTGCGGGGAGCCCGGCCTGCTCGGGGGTGATCTTCGCGCGCCGCGAGGTGAGGAACGCGCGGACCTCTGCCTGGTTGTCCACACCCTCGACGGTACGTCCCGCACACGGCCCTAGGGAGGTACTGGCAGTACACCCCTTGATGGTGTCTCGCTACGGGAGCCGGGAGCGGTTTACCTGGATGACGTGGTGCTTTCCCGCCCGCCGCCGTCATGACGGGCGCGCACCCGGCCCTGTACTCGGCGCCGGCCCCGGATGTCCGGCGGCTGTACGCCTCGGCACGCGAAGGAACCCCTCTCATGCGCGGAGCAGTGATCCACGCCCCCGGCGACGTCCGTTTCGAGACCGTGGACGACCCGAAGATCCTCAAGCCCACCGACGCGGTCATCCGCACGGCCGTCACCTGCGTGTGCGGCTCGGACCTGTGGCCCTACCGAGGCGCGGAGCCGATTGACGACCCGCATCCGATGGGTCACGAGTACGTCGGCTTCGTGGAGGAGGTCGGGGCCGAGGTCACCTCTCTGCGGCCCGGACAGTTCGTCGTCGGCTCCTTCGCCACCTCCGACAACACCTGCGCGAACTGCCGCAACGGCTTCCCGTCGAACTGTTTGCACCGCGAGTTCATGTCGACCTGCCAGGCCGAGTACGTCCGCATCCCGAACGCCCAGGGCACCCTGGTCGCCACCGACGAGGTGCCGGACGAGGATCTCTGGCCGGGTCTGCTGGCCGTGTCCGACGTGATGGGCACCGGCTGGTGGGCCGCGGACGCCGCCGAGGTGAGGCCCGGCTCCACCGCCGTGGTCGTCGGTGACGGCGCGGTCGGGCTGTGCGGCGTCACCGCCGCGAAGGAGAGGGGCGCGGAGCGGATCATCGTCATGTCCCGCCACGAGCCCCGCCAGCAGCTCGCGCTCGCCTTCGGCGCCACCGACATCGTCACCGAGCGCGGCGAGGAGGGCGTGGCGAGGATCAAGGAGCTGACCGGAGGGATCGGCGCCGACAGCGTCCTGGAGTGCGTCGGCACCGCCCAGGCCATGAGCCAGGCCCTGCGCTCCGCCCGCCCCGGTGGCAGCGTCGGCTTCGTCGGAGTCCCCCACGACGTCGCGGTCGACGGCCAGGAACTGTTCTTCTCGCACGTCGGCCTGCGCGGCGGCCCCGCCCCCGTACGCCGCTATCTCCCCGACCTGATCGACCGCGTCCTGACCCGCCGGATCGACCCGGGCCGGGTCTTCGACCTCACTCTCCCCCTCGCCGAGGTGGCCGAGGGCTACAAGGCCATGGACGAGCGCCGCGCCATCAAGACCCTCCTCACCCCCTGAACCATCCCCCACCCGAAGGAGCGATCATGCAGATCGCCCGCAGCTCGATCGACACCGCCAAGGGGCCGGCCGACTGGTTGACCGGCGATGTCCCTATCGATGCCGTCGCCGCCGCGCCCGCCCCGGCCAGGGTCACCGCGAACCTGGTGCACTTCATGCCCGGCGCCCGCACCCACTGGCACCGCCACCCCCTGGGCCGGACCGTCTTCGTCACCGAAGGCGTCGGCCTGTGCCGGCGTCGCGGCGGACCGGTCGAGATCGTCCGGCCCGGCGACCGCGTCCTGTTCGAGGCCGCCGAGGAACACTGGCACGGCGCCGCCCCCAACCGGCTGATGGTCCACCTGGCCATCAACAACAAGCTCAAGCACGCCAGAGCCGTCGCCACCAGATACGACAAACGCGGCTACGTCTTCCTCGGCACCGCAACCGCAGCGGCGCTGGTCATCTGGCTCAGGACATGAACCACCGCAAGATCACGCAGTACAGTGACTCGCCGAGATCACTACTTCGAAAGAAGAGTCATGCCCCGCAAGACGGCGGCTGCTCTACGTCTGGACGCTGTCTGCCGGTCCCATCTTCAGGACTACCGGCGCCAGTCCTCACAGTTCTCACCCCACACACGCCGCCAGGCGGCCCGGTTCGAGGCCGAACGCGGTCTTCCCGTCCGGGCGGTCGAACACGCCGTCCGTTGCTGGCGGAGTTTTGTGCGCCGTCCAGGATGGCCGCTCTATCTGCCCAAACCGCACCTGCCCGGCTACGACATCTGGGACGACCGCCTCCTGATAGAGCGAGCCATCGGCGCTCTCGACAGACGAGCAGCCCGGGAAATCGCATCGGTCGTCCAAGAAGCCGATGCCGACTTCCTGGCACGCACTCTGCCCGACCCGCACACCCCAGACGCCTGGCCGTGGTGGCGTCGCAGATGCCACGACCTGGGCGACATCGTGCACGTTCCATCACAGGCGCATGATCGACCGGACAAGTCCTAGTGACCTGAGTCGGAGATTCGTCGTTAGTTGGGCATGAGTCGTCCGGGTCCGAAGATTCCGCCGTTGTCTGTCACTGATGCCCAGAGGGCGG
>NZ_JBHTST010000041.1:0-55042 GCF_042794995.1 Streptomyces sp. NPDC056503 | reverse complement strand
GTGCGGACCCGCCCGCCCGGGGCGGGTGGGCTCCTCTCGGGTTTCGACGGGTGGGTCCCCTACGGGGCGCGGTCAGTGATCGGAGTAGCTGACGTCACCCATGGTCCAGGCGCTGATGTCCGCGATCGAGACGCGGTACATGCCGCCCGTCTCCGGGATCCCCACCGTGCCCTGGAGGATCCGTGCCAGGTGGAAGTGCAGGTAGGTGGGCGGCTCGTCCTTCACCGCGGCGGCGGCGAAGACGGCGGAGAACTCGGCCAGGCGGTCGGAGTCCGCCAGGACCTCCGAGACCCGCTGCCGCCACACCGCTTCGGGTGCCAGCCGACCTGTGATGACAGCGCCCCCGGTGACGACCGTCAGGGACATCTGGTTGCTCTGCCCGGACTCCACCAGCCTGGCGACGTCAACGAGCAGCTCGTCAGTCTTCGACATGAAAGCCGATCCTACGGGTCGCCCCGCCCCGTCCACAGGTCGTCCTGCCGGGTGGGGGACACAGAAGGCCGGCGCTTCATCAGGGCCGGCAGGTGGTGTAGTAGTTCCTTCAGGGCCCTGGTGCCAGTACTGGCACCAGGGCCCCTCTATGCGTGTCACGGAGAGGTGCAAATGACGGCAGACGACTCGTACGACCGTCTCGACGACGACGACTACCCCGCCTACACCATGGGCAGAGCCGCCGAGATGATCGGCACCACCCAGGGCTTCCTCCGCGCCATCGGCGAGGCCCGCCTGATCACCCCGCTGCGTTCGGAGGGCGGCCACCGCCGCTACTCCCGCTACCAGCTCCGCATCGCCGCCCGGGCTCGCGAACTCGTCGACCAGGGAACCCCGATCGAGGCTGCCTGCCGCATCATCATCCTCGAGGACCAGCTCGAGGAGGCCCAGCGCATCAACGCCGAGTACCGCCGCGCCGCCGAATCCGGCACGCCCCCGGAGCAGGTCTGAGGCACGTACGCCCGCTGCCGGCACCGGTCGGCGGGCCCGACGCCGTCGACGGCGCCCGCCGGGAGCGCGAGACGGCCGGCGGGCCTCGGCCGATCACCTGTCCGAGGCCCACCAGGTCGAGAGCGCCGCGGCGGTGTAGCCCAGCGACTCGTAGAGCGGCCTGCCCAGCTTCGAAGCGGTGAGCGTGACCGGCAGGTCCGTCAGGTGGGCGAGGGAGCCGAGCATGACGGCCCGGCCCACGCCACGCGACCGGAAGGCCGACGACGTGCCGATCCAGTAGTGGCTGCCGACGCCCTCGGCCACGACGCTGACGCCGGCTCCCGCGGGCACGCCGTCGTGCAGGGCGACGAACACGTCCACGCCCGGCTGCTCGATCAGCGCCGCCGGGAACAGCTCGCCGGGACGGTGGGGCGTGAAGCCGTCCAGGCCGAAGCCCTCGATCACGATCCGCTCGGCCGCCTGGAGGTCCTCGGGCCGCCGCACCCTGACCACGTCCAGCGCCGGTTCGTCGACCGGCCCCGGCCCGCGCAGCATGACCGGCATCTGCCAGCCGCGCATGCCCAGGTGGCCCAGGTCGGTCGAGCCGAACGGATCCTCGGCGTTCACCGGCCCGGCGGCCCGGCGCACCAGCTCGCCCAGTTCGGCCCGTTCGCCGGGGTCGAGGTCCGGCTCCTGGATCAGGATCCGCAGGCCGGCGCGCTCGTCGCCGTCGACCGCGACGAACCCGCGGCGCCGGATGACCTCATGTCCCCGGCATCGGCCGGTCGCGGTCCAGAAGGCGGCGGAGTTACGGGCCTGACGCGTCGGCGCCTCGGCCAAGGTGACGGACATGGACGGGTCGGTCGGTGTCGATCGTGTGGTCATCGTGCCTACGGTAGTGGCCAGTTGTTGTTTCACGGGGGCTCAGCCCAGGGCGAGCCAGCGGATGCCGAGCCGCTCGACCTGTGCGGCCTCCGCCTCGTCGAGCGGTTCCCGACCGGTGGCCTTGCGCAGGAACCGGGGGTGGCTCCACCCCAGTTCGCCGGCCTTCGCGGCGTGCTCCGTGCCGAGGAGCAGCTCCGTCACGGCGTCGCCGGCCGGCGGGGTGAGCCAGGCCTCGCGGCCGAGGGCGTCGGCCAGGTCGAGGCCGTGGACGGCGACCTCCACGACGCGGGTGAGGAGGAACTCCGACAGGAGCATGGCGTCGCCATGGCGTGTCCGCACGGTCCGGCCGTCGGGCTGGGCCCGGCACAGCCGGTCGGCCCGCCGCCACGTCGCGGCGAAGTCCCCGGCGAAGGCGGCGCCGTCGGCCGGTCCCGCCGCACGGTCCTGGGCCAACGCGATCCGCTTGCCGTTGGTCCCGGGCGAGAACCGGTCGTCCGGGCGGTAGTACTCCACCGCGGAGATCTCCGCCGCGTCGGGCGCCGGCGCGTCCAGCATGGCCGGAAGCCAGTCGATCACCACGCACACGTGCCCGAGCAGGTCGCGCACGGTCCAGGGGGCGCAGCGGGTCGGGAGGTTCCACTCGCCCTCGGAGAGTCCGGCCACGGCGTCGCCGAGGGCCTCGCATTCCAGCTGAAAAGCCTTCAGCACCCGGTCCTGGTCCACGCTCCGCCGCCTTCCGTCCGTCCGCCGCCCCGCGCTCGTCCCGCCGTCCCGCCGTCCCGCCGGTCCGCCGGTCCGCTCCGGGCGGTTCGTCGAGCGGATCACCGGGTACGGGCGGGGACTTCACGCCGTACGCCTCTCAGATCATCGACACGCGCGCGGAGGCGGTCCCGGTTGCGTTTCGCCGGAGGGAGACCGCGAGCGGGGCCCGGCTTCCGCCGCTCGCCCTCCGGGGGCGTGCGATAGCTTCCCGTCATGACCGAACCCGGAACTCACACCTGGCCGCCTGCCCCGATACCGACCGAACGGCTCGTGCTCCGCGAGTCCGAGGCCCGGGACCGTGCGGCGTTCGTCGAGCTGTTCGCCTCGCCGGAAGTGGGCACCTACGTCGGCGGGGCCCGGCCTCGCGACGAACTCGAGCGCGCGGTGCCGGAAGTTCCCGGCCGGCGCCCCGGCTGTTTCGTCGTCGCCCTCGACGGAACGATGATCGGCATGGTCACGCTCGACCCGCGCGGCGCCGACCGCCGGGGGCACGTCCGCCCCGAGGCCGGGGAGACCGACCTCGGTTACCTGTTCCTGCCGGAGGCCTGGGGACACGGCTACGCCTTCGAGGCGTGCGCGGCGGCTCTCGACTGGTTCTCCGGCGCGT
This sequence comes from Streptomyces sp. NPDC056503, assembly GCF_042794995.1. Lineage (NCBI taxonomy): Bacteria > Bacillati > Actinomycetota > Actinomycetes > Kitasatosporales > Streptomycetaceae > Streptomyces > Streptomyces sp. NPDC056503. Next base: position 51,867 of record NZ_JBHTST010000041.1, on the reverse strand, counting down.
ACCCCGGCGAACCCGTGGTGCTCTCCACGCAGAGCGCCAACGACCGCGCGATGCGCCTCGCGGCGAAGCTGGGCTTCACCGAGGTCGAGCGGTTCGAGGAGTACGGCGCCGAGCAGTGGTTCGGCGTGCGCCCCCCGGTCAGGCCGGCCGGATGACGGGCGACACCGTGAGCGGGATCGTGCTGATGTCGGACCCGAGGGTCGCCGCCGTACCGGTGACCGAGTCCGGCGAACGCCTCGTGGACGTCCGCCTCGACGGCCGGCTGCTCGTCGACGACCGCAAGCAGGACCCGGCGGACGCCTTCGCCCACCTGCGGGAGGGCGTGCTGGAGCGGCTGCTCACGGCGCAGGAGCTGCTCCCCGAGGGCACGCGGCTGCTGTTCGTCGAGGGGTACCGGCCCCCTTCCCTCCAGCGGGAGTACTTCGAGGAGTACGCGGACCGGCTGCGCTCCGCCCATCCGGACTGGTCCTCCGACCTGATCCACTCGGCGGCGAGCCGGTACGTGTCGCCCCCCGACATCGCGCCGCACAGCGCCGGCGCGGCCGTCGACCTCACCCTCGCCGACGCCGACGGAACCGAGCTGGACCTCGGCACCCGCATGAACGCGGACCCGGAGGAGAGCGCGGGCGCCTGCTACACCCACGCCGCGAACATCACCGAGGAGGCACGGGCCCACCGGGAGCTGCTGGGCACGGTGCTCACGGCGGCGGGACTGGTGAACTACCCGACGGAGTGGTGGCACTGGTCCTTCGGGGACCGCTACTGGGCCCTGGCCACAGGAGGGACGGCGGCCCTCTACGGCCCGAAGGAGCTCGACCCGCGCGACTGACGCGGCCTCGGGTCGGCACCCCGGGACGGAAAGGGCCGCCGCCCGTCAGCGGGGGGTGCCGGGGCGGCCGGTGCCCGTCACCGTGAGGAGGGCGAGGCGTCGCGCGGTGGCGGTGGTCCCGGGGGCGGCGAGGGGTCCGAGGGCGAGCCGGACCAGGGCGAGCGGGTTGTCGTCGCCGGCGATGCGGTTGGCGCTCAGCTCGCCGCAGGAGACGCACTGGTGGATGACCAGCCACTCGCCGTCCGGGCGGACGGACAGGGCCAGCGCCTCCATCCGGCCCCGGCAGTCCGCGTCGCGGTCGCCCGGGATCCGCCGGTCGACGTGCAGGCTGGCGAGGCAGTGGGGGCAGTGGTTCCGGTGGGCGGTGCCGGGCGCCTCCAGGGGCACGTCGAGCCGGCAGGACACGCACCGGAAGTCCTGGGCCCGGTGACCGCCCCGGGAGTGCAGGACGTCCTTGTGCCGCTGTGGACGGCGCCGCCCGCGGTTGCCGTGGTTGCTGCGCGACATGGTGGTTCTCCTTCCCTGTACGGGCGGTCAGAGGGTCCCGAACGCTTCGAGCGGGAAGGGCGGTTGGGCCAGCGGGCGGACCGCCATGCGCATCAGGACGAGCTGGTTGTCGTCGGCGCGGACCGGCTGGGAGGTGAGCTCGTCGCAGCGCAGGCAGCGGTGGATCACCGTCCAGTCCCCGGTGCGGACCACGGCGACGGCGATCGGGGACATCCGGCCCTCGCAGTCGCTCGGCCCGCCCTCGACGTGGTCGAGGACGTGCCGGGAGTGCAGGCAGGACGGGCAGTGGTCGCGCGGCGTGCCGTCGGAGGCGTACGCGGACACGGTCAGACCGCACCAGGCGCAGTCGAAGGCGCCGGGACCGGGGCCGGGGATGTCGGTGGTCCTGGCGGTGTGGCTGGTGCTGTTGCTGGTGCTTCTGTTGCTGGTGCTTCTGTTGCTGGTGCTTCTGTTGCTGGTGGTGTGGCTGGACACCCGGGTGCTCCTTGCTGGGAAGTCGGTCAGGACAGCAAGAGCAGGCCGAGTGGCCTCGTCGGATGGCGGCCCGAAAGCACCGTGGGACGGCGGACGGGCAGGTCAGGGCACCGGAGGACGCGTCCGGCAGCCGGCCCGGAGGTACGGGCGGCGGAGGCGGCGGACGGTTACGCGGTACGGCGAGGCGCACTCGGCGCGGGCCGGGACATCAAACACCCATTTCCAGGGCACACGGGCCCAGAAGGAATCAGAACGACCGCGTCAGCTAACAGGACGCCTTCCTGGGGCGTCAACGCGTTTTCCGACCGCCGACCCGCCGGGGCCGGGGGGCGGGCGGGGCCGGGGCCGTAAGCCGCTCGCGGGCCGAAGTCCGTTCACGGTCCGTCGACTTGGCGGCCCTCAGTAGTAGTGGCGCATGATCTCGGTGGCCCACTCGGGCTGGGTCGTGGTGCCGCGCGGGCCGAACTCGCTCATGTAGGGCTTGATGTCGAGCACCGGGGTGCCGTCGACCGCGTCCAGGCCCTCCACGTGCACCTCGCGGCCGTCGACGCGCAGCAGCCGGCAGCGGGACACCCCGAGCCGGTTGGGGCGGTTCTTGCCGCGCTGCGCGAAGATGCCGACCAGCGGCCAGTCGTCGTTGCCGCGGGGGTGCCGGGCGCCCGTCTCCACCTTCTCCACCGGGACCCGGTCGAAGTGGTAGACGACCTCCACGTGCGAGAAGGCGTCGAGGCCGGCGAGCGCGTCCGCGCCGAACCGTTCGTCCAGGCGGATCACCGCCGCCACCCCGCCCCACTCGTCGTCCCGGACCTCGGCCCGGCCGCCGACCACCCGGCCGACCGGCTCCGAGACGATCTCCACGGGGGTGCTGTTCTCGGTCATGCGCACGGGGCCTTTCGCGAGACGGGACGGGTCACCGACCGGATCGGCGGACGGATCACGGCCGCCCCACGGTCGCCCCACGGTACGCCGGAGCGGAGCCGGCGTGGATCACTCTCCGCGAACCGGGGCGGCTGTCACATCCGACGGGGCTGTCCGGTCATGAGGGTGTACTCACCTGGAGGTTGACCATGAGGATCCTGCTCGCCGGGGCCACCGGCGCCATCGGACGCCCGCTGACCCGCGCCCTCGTCCGGGGCGGACACGAAGTGCTGGCCCTGGCCCGTTCGGAGGGGGCCGCGGGGACGGTACGCGCCCTCGGCGCGACGCCCGTGCGGGCGGACGCGCTCGACCGGGAGGGGCTGCTGCGGGCGCTCGACGGGCTGTCCGCCGACGCGGTGGTCCACCAGCTGACCGCGCTCAAGGCGCCCAGCCGGAAGCTCACGGCGGACGACCCCAGCAACGTGCTGCGCGAGCGGGGCACCGCGCACCTCCTGGAGGCGGCGGGCGTGCTCGGGGCGGGCCGTTTCGTCACGCAGTCGCTGGTCCTGGGGTACGGCTACAGCGACCACGGCGACCGGCCCGTCACCGAGGAGGACCCCTTCGGCGTGCGCGGCGGGACGGTCGCGGACCACGTCGTCACGGGTCTCGTCGAGGCGGAGGGCCGGGTCTTCGCCGCGGACCACGTGGCGGGCACGGCGCTGCGGTACGGCGTCTTCTACGGCCCCGGGACCTGGTTCGACCCGGCCCCCGGCACCCGGCCGTTCCCGGTGCCGGTGGGCGGCGGCGGCACGATGTCGTGGATCCACGTCGAGGACGCGGCCGAGGCCACCGTCGCCGCGCTGGAGCGGGGCGGCGCGGGCGAGGCGTACAACATCGTCGACGACCGCCCCTCCACCTGGGGCGAGCTCTCCGCCGCCCGCGGCCGCCGGCTCGTCCTCCCCGGCCGGCTCCTGCGCCTGGCCGTCCCGTACCTGGGCCCCCTCATGCTCGACACCCACCTCCGCGTCTCCCACGCCAAGGCCACCCGTGACCTCGGCTGGACCCCCCGGTACCCGGACCACCGCGTGGGGATGCGGGGGTGAGGGAAGGCGGGGCCGGAGGTCAGGGGCCGGGCGTCAGGGGCCGGGCGTCAGGCGGCCGGGCGTCAGACGGCCAGGCGTCAGACGGCCAGGCGTCAGACGGCCAGGCGTCAGACGGCCAGGCGTCAGGCGGCCGGAGGTCAGACGGCCAGGCGTCAGGCGGTCGCCTTCTTGATGAGGGCCTCGATGCGGGCCTCCACCTCGGGGGTGAGGACGGTGAGGGCGAAGGACGTGGGCCACATGTCGCCCTCGTCGAGGATGGCGGAGTCGCTGAAGCCGAGGGTGGCGTAGCGGGCCTTGAACTTGGCGGCGCTCTGGAAGAAGAGGACGATCTTGCCGTCCTTGGCGTAGGCGGGCATGCCGTACCAGGTCTTGGCGGTGAGCTCGGGGGCGACCTTCTTGATCAGGGCGTGGACGCCCTCGGCGAGCACCCGGTCCTCGTCCGCCATCTCGGCGACCTTCGCGAGGAGGTCGGCCTCGCCGTCGGCGGCCTTGGCCCGGCCGCCGCCACCACCGCGGGCCTTGGTGCCCTTCAGCTCCTTCGCCCGCTCCTTCATCGCGTCCCGCTCGTCCTCGGTGAAGCCGTCGTAGGACTTGGCGGGCGCCGTGTCGGCGGATGCCCCGGTGGTGGTCGCCCGCGTCGCCTTGGTGGTCATGGACCGGTCCCCTCGTTCGTGTCTTCCCTGGTCTGCTTCCAGGCTAGGTATCGGTGTTTCCCGGTGCTTCTCCGAAACTGACCGGGCTTCCTCACCGTCGGTGCGGTCGCGGTTCCCGCGCGGGTCCTTCAGCGCCTGGAGCCGTACCGCCTCGGTGCGGGCTTCCGCCCATCCGGGCCGGCACATGTCGGTCCCCCTCCGGGCTCAGCGGAGTTCCTGGATGCGGATCAGGTTGCCCGCCGGGTCGCGGAAGGCGCAGTCGCGGACGCCGTACGGCTGCTCGGTCGGCTCCTGGACGACCTCGGTGTCGCCGGCGGCGACCTTCGCGAAGACGGCGTCGAGGTCGGGGGTGGCGAGGAGGACCCAGCCGTACGTGCCCTTGGCCATCATCTCCGTGATGGTGCGGCGCTCGTCCTCCGTGATGCCCGGGTCGACGGCCGGCGGCGCGAGCAGGATCGAGGTCTCGGGCTGTCCGGCGGGTCCGACGGTGATCCAGCGCATCTTCCCCTGGCCGACGTCGCTGCGGACCTCGAAGCCGAGGACGTCGCGGAAGAAGGCGACGGAGGCCTCGGGGTCCTCGTGCGGGAGGGCCATGGTGTGAATGGTGATGTCCATACGGATGAAGGTAGTTGGAGGCAGAAGCGCGCGCTTCTCGGATCCTGACCGTGTCGGCGGAGCGGGTCGTTCCCCTCCGAGGGGGCCGGCTAGCGGGTCCCCTCGGTCGGCCCCGGCCCCTGCGCCGGCCCTGCCCCCGGACCCGATCCCGGACCCGATCCCGATCCCGGCCCTGACCCTGCCCCCGGACCCTGCGCCGGCTCGCGCTCCGGCTCCGACTCCGGTTCCGGCTCCTCCGCCGCCAGGAAGTCCGTCACCGCCAGCGCGAAGAGCAGCGCGAGCGCCAGGCCGATCACGACCCAGCCCGTCGGGTGCGGCCACAGGACGAAGGCGAGGGCCGCGCCGACCACCAGGATCCACACGATCCAGGTGTGGAAGCGGCGCACGAAGCCGCCGACCGGACCCAGCCGCATGCCCGACCGGTCCGCCGTGGAGCGGGTCGCCGTGATGCCCGAGTGCCACAGTCCGCGTGCCAGGAGGGCCGGGCGGCTCGGTCCCGACAGCCAGGCGACCAGCGCGACGAGCACGCCGAGCACCGCGCACACCCGGACCGAGGTGCGCAGGAAACGGATCAGGGTGTCGTAGACGGATCCGGCGGCGGCCGGGGAGACGGTGGCGGGCAGCGCGTTGAGGTAGACCGTACGGAAGACGGTGAGCGCGATCCCGAGGACGACGGCCGCCACGGCGAAGCCCAGGGCGGCGGCGACGAGCGCCCGGCGGCGGCGCACCGCGAGCAGCACGCCGCCCGCCACGCACAGGACGGCGATCACCGGCAGCCACACGCCCAGCGCCTGGAGCAGCGCGAAGCCGGTCTTGGCCTTCCCGATGTCGTCGGAGCGCAGGACCGTGAAGTCGGTGTGCACCTCGGGGATCTTGGCGGCGACGGTGAGCCCCGAGTCGACCAGGCGTTCCTTGACCCGCTCGATGACGGGCGCCAGGTCGATCGACACCGTGTCCGTCTCGATCTTCACCGCCCCGTCCTGGTCGCCCGTCAGGGCCCGGTCGAGGGAGGTGTGGATGGCGCGGTTGGCGTCGGTCCAGATGGTCTCGAAGGCCGGGGAGGCGACGACGTCCTGCGCCCGGTCGTGGACGAAGCTCGCGAGCGCGCTCTCCAGCGAGCCGCCGAGCTTCCCGAGCGCCTTCTCCACCAGCGGCCGCTGGTCGGGGGCGACGCCTTCGAGCAGCGCCGGCAGGTCGATGTGTTCCATGACGGCGCCGGTCACCCGGTTCGCGACCGCCGCCTGCACGTCCGGATCGGAGGCGAGCGGGGTCACCGTCTGGACGTAGCGGTCGGTGTCGCCCAGGAGGTCGGCGGTCCAGGCGGCGACCAGGCCGAGCGGCACGAGCACGCAGCCGATCACCACGAGGAGCCCGGAGAAGAAGGAGCGGAGGCGGTGGTGCTCGCGCTTCGGCGCGCCCTGTGCCGTACCGGCCTCCAGGGCCGCGACCCGGGCCCGCAGCATGGAGAGTTCGTCGTCGGTCCCGCCCGCGGATGTGCCCATGGGGCCACTGTGGGGGCGGGGTGGGGTTCCGGCTCGCGGACGGTGTCGAACGGGTGACCCGGTCGCGGGCGGGCGGATGCGCGATCATGCCGTCATGACTCCGCTGCCGCGCTGTGCCGTGCTCGACGACTTCCAGGGCGCCGCCCTCGCCTCCGCCGACTGGAGCCCGCTCCACGGGCGCGTGGAGGTACGGGTGCTCCGCGAGCACCTGACGGACCGGGACGCGCTCGTCGCGGCCGTCGGGGACTGCGAGGTCCTGGTGGTGATGCGGGAGCGGACGCCGCTCGACGCGGCGCTCCTCGACCGGCTGCCCCGGCTGCGGCTCGTCGTCACCTCCGGGATGCGCAACGCCTCGATCGACCTGGCGGCCTGCCGGGAGCGCGGGATCACCGTCTGCGGCACCGCCAGCGGCTCCGAGCCGCCCGTGGAGCTGACGTGGGCGCTGATCCTGGGGCTCGTCCGGCACGTCACGACGGAGGCCCGGGCCCTGCGGGAGGGCGGGCCCTGGCAGTCGACGGTCGGCGGCGACCTGGCCGGGCGGACGCTCGGCCTGCTCGGGCTGGGGAAGATCGGCGGGCGGGTCGCCGCCGTGGGCCGCGCCTTCGGCATGGACGTCCTCGCCTGGAGCCCGCACCTGACCGAGGAGCGGGTCGCCGCGCACGGGGAGGGGGTGCGGCTCGCCGAGGACAGGGCCGAGCTGTTCGCGGAGAGCGACGTCGTCTCGCTGCACCTGGTGCTCTCCGACCGCACCCGGGGCATCGTCGGCGAGCCGGAGCTGCGGGCGATGCGGCCGGGGGCGTATCTGGTGAACACCGCGCGGGCCGGGCTCGTGGACGGTACGGCGCTGCTGCGGGCGCTGCGCGAGCGCTGGTTCGCGGGGGCGGGGCTGGACGTGTACGAGACGGAGCCGCTGCCGGCCGGCGATCCGCTGCGCACCCTCCCCAACGTCCTCGCCCTCCCCCACCTCGGGTACGTCTCCGAGGCGAACTACGCCCGCTACTTCGGGCAGGCGGTGGAGGACATCGAGGCGTACCTGGCCGGTGCGCCCGTCCGCGTGCTGGAGTGAACCCGTCCCGCCCGCCCCGCACCGCCCTATCCCGTCCCGCCCTGCCCGCCCCGTCCTGCCCGTCCTGCCCGTCCTGCCCGTCCTAGTCCAGGCTGGCGCGGGCCAGGTCGAGGAACTCCGCCTCGGTGAGGCCGAGTTCGCGGGCCTCGGCGGCGGCCTCCCGCAGCCGGGTGACGAGCCGGGCGCGGTCGGGGGCGGCCGCGCCGGGGACGATGAGGGCGCCGCGGCCCCGGCGGAGTTCGATGAGGCCCTCCTCGCGGAGCCGCTGGTAGCCGCGGAGGACGGTGTGGACGTTGACGCCGAGGGAGTCGGCGAGTTCCCGGGCGGCCGGGAGGCGCTCGCCGGGGGCGGCGGTGCCGTCGGCGAGGGCGCCGCGGACGCAGCCGGCGATCTGGTCGCCGAGCGGGACGGAGGAGGCGGGGTCGACACGGAAGAGCACGGTCAGAGCCTTCCACGGCGTTCGACGAGGGTGTTGAGGAGGGCGGCGGCGGTACGGGCGTCGGGCACGGTGACGGCGAACTCCCGGCCGTTCCCGCGCCGGACGACCAGCGCCTCGCCGGAGCGCAGCACCACGCCGGAGCGGTGGGCGCGGACCCGGTAGCCCCAGCCGCCGAACTCGCGCAGGGCGTCCACGTCACGGACGTCGGCGGCGGTGATGTCGGCGAGCGGCACGTGGACGCGGGGCCGGGGGGTGAGCGTGGAGCGGACGGTGAGGCCGTGCCGGTCGACGTTGACGCGGACCCGGGCGAGGGCGAGTCCGGGGACGGCGACGACGAGCGCGACCGGGAGCAGCGGCCACGGGCCGAGGAGGGCCGCGACGGCGCCGCCGGCGAGGAGGAGCAGGCCGAGGGCGGTGAGCGGGGCGGAGGCGGTGGCCCGGGACCAGCCGGCGACCTCGCGGGCGCCGAGGTCGAGGCGGGGCGCGTCCGGGTCGGCGCCGGGGCCGGAGGCCTCGTGCTCCTCCGGCGGGACGAGCCGGGAGAGGGCGTGGCCGGCGAGGGCGAGGACGGCTCCGGCGGCGGCCGCGACGGCGAGGCCGGAGAGCGGGGAGGTGACGTCGGCGGGGTCGGCCGCGTCGAGGTTGTCGTGGACCACGAGGCAGAGCAGGGTTCCGGCGAGGCCCGCGGTCAGCCAGGCCCCCCACAGCGCGTTCCGCCGGACGAGGACGGTCCAGCCGGCGCCGAGGGTGAGCAGCAGTCCGGTGCCGACGGCGGCGAAGGCGGCCCGGCCGGTGAAGCCGTCGGCCTCCCCTCCGTACGAGAAGTGGGTGGCGAGCGGGTCGGGGAGCCGGTCGGACCAGGCGGCGATCAGCAGGGGGTACGCGGTGGCGGCGAGGGCGAAGGGGAGCGCGGCGAGGGCGCGGAGGCGGAGCGGGACGCGGCGGTGGGGCGGGGTGGTGGGGCGCGGGGTGGTCGGCATGGAAACCTCCTTTGTTCGCACTCTACTAGAACAAGTGGGTTTTCGAGCGGCGCGGTCGCCCCTCGCTTCCGGATGCGGGGACGTGGGGCCGGTAGTTGACTGGCCCGAATACTGACGAATGCCGTCGAATGGGGAGTCTTCATGCGCCGTCGGTCCGCCGCCGCCCTCACCGCCCTCGCCACCCTCACCGCCGCCCTCGCGACCGGCTGCGGCAGCGACGACGAGCCCGACCCGCTCCGGGCCCAGCAGTGGGCGCTGAACGCGCTGAAGCTTCCCGACGCCTGGGGCTCGGACAAGGGGGACGACACCGTCATCGCCGTCGTCGACACCGGCGTGGACCCCGGCCACCCCGACCTCGAGGGGCGGCTCGTCGACGGATACGACTTCGTGGACGGCGACGACGACCCGAAGGACCTCAACGGGCACGGCACGCACGTCGCGGGCATCGCCGCCGCCCACACCGACAACGGCCTCGGCATCGCGGGCGGCGCGCCCGGCGCCAAGATCATGCCGGTGCGGGTGCTGGGCGCGGACGGCAGCGGCAGCGACGCGAACATCACGAAGGGGATCGTCTGGGCCGCCCAGCACGGCGCCGACGTCATCAACCTCTCCCTCGGCGAATCCGGCCTGATGGCCCGGCTGCTCAAGGGCGGCGTCCTCAACGAAGCGATCTCCGTCGCCAACGCCAAGGGGGCCGTCGTGGTCGCCGCCGCCGGCAACGACGCGACCCTGCTCCAGCCGTACGAGCTGACCACGCCGGTCCTCGTCGTCAACGCGGCCGACCAGAACGGGCAGCCGGCCGAGTTCACCAACTTCGGCGCGCAGAACGCGGTGGCGGCGCCCGGGGTCGACATCCTCTCGACCCTGCCGACCTACACGTCCCGGGAGACCCTGAAGAACACGACGGGGTACGGCAAGCTCTCCGGCACCTCGATGGCCTCGCCGTACGTCTCCGCCGTGGCCGCGCTCCTGCACCAGCAGGGCCTGAGCCCGACGGAGATCATGACGGCGATCCGCGACACGGCGAAGAACCCGGCGAACGCGCCGAAGCTGGGGCTCGGGAACGTGGACGCGGCGGCCGCGGTGAAGGCGGCGGGCGGCACGCAGTAGCCGCACCGGGCGGGCCGGCGCGGGTCGGCGCAGGTGGACGCGGGTCGGCGTCGGGCGGCGCAGGTGGACGCGGGTCGGCGTCGGGCGGCGCAGGTGGACGCGGGTCGGCGTCGGGCGGCGCGGGCGGTGGCTACTCGCCGCAGTCGTGGACGGACGGGTCGACGACCACGCGGTCCAGGAGGGCGCGCAGCAGGGCCCGTTCGGCTTCCGTGAGGTCGGCGAAGAGCTCGCGCTCCGCCTCCCCGACGGCCTCGTCGACCCGCTCCAGGACGGCCGTGCCGGCGGGGGTGATCTCGACGATGTGCCGCCGCCTGTCGGCCGGATCGCGGCGCCGCTCGGCGAGGCCCGCCGCCTCCAGCTCGTTGAGGATCGCGACCAGTTGGCTGGGGTCGATCTCCATCGCGCCCGCCAGGTCGCGCTGGCTCATGGGCGCGGTCGCGAGCTGCATGAGGGTCATCGCGTTGCGCGGGTGCAGCCCGGCGACGCCCAGGGCGGAGCGGATGCGCGCGCCGGTGAGCTCCCCGCGGAAGGAGAGGAGGAAACCGAGCCGGTCGGTCGGGAGGGCTGCCATGCCGTCCACCGTAACAACAAGTACATTGTGGAGACAGATAAATCGTTGTTACTCTTCAATGGTTTTCCCCATCTGACCATTGGAGCGTCCCCATGTTCATCGGCTATGCCGTCCTCGCCGCCCTCCTCGCCCTCGCGATGACCGCCTCCGCCGTCATGACCTTCACCCGCAACCCGGCGGTGGCGGGGAACATGACGAAGCTCGGGGTGCCGGAGGGCTGGCTGCCCTGGCTGGGCACCGCGAAGGTGGCGGGCGCGCTCGGCCTGCTCGCGGGGCTCGCCGTCCCGGCGCTCGGCGTGGCCGCCGCCGTCGGCCTCGTCCTCTACTTCGTCGGCGCGGTCGTCACCCACCTGCGGGCGAAGGACTACGAGCTGGCGCCGGCCCTGGTCCTCACCGTCCTCCCGGCGGCCGCGCTGGTGCTGCGCATAGCCAGCTCCTGAGGGTCCGCGCCCCGGATGCCGGAGGCGAGGCGGAGCGGGGCGCCACGGAGCGAGACGAGACGGAGCGTCTTGCAAAGTCTGCCAGGATGGCCTACCTTCAGGGCAACGAGACGATCCGTCTCGTCTTCTCGACGGCAGGAGTCCGCCCTTGTTCCGTGCCCGGCTCACCGAGGTCACCAAGCGCTACGACGACCGGCACGTCCACCACCGGACCGTCCTCGACCGCGTCTCCCTCACCGTCCGTCCCGGCGAACGCCTCGGCGTCGTCGGCGACAACGGCTCCGGGAAGTCCACCCTGCTCCGGCTGCTCGCCGGCCTCGAAACCGCCGACAACGGCACCGTGGCCGTCGACGCCCCCGGCGGCCTCGGCCATCTCCCCCAGACCCTCGACCTCCCCGCCACCGCGACCGTCGGCGACGCCGTCGACCACGCGCTCGCGGAGATCCGGGAGCTGGAGCGGGAGATCCGGGCGGCGGAGGCCGCGCTCACCCCCGCCGGACTCGACCGGTACGCCGCGCTCCTCGCCGCCTACGAGGCACGGGGCGGGGAGGGGGCCGAGCGGCGGGTCGCGACCGTGCTGCGCCGGCTCGGGCAGAACACCCCGCTCGACCGGCACCGGCCGCTGGCCACGCTCTCCGGCGGGCAGCGGGCCCGGCTCGCGCTGGCCGGCGTGCTCGCCGCCGACCCGGAGCTGCTGCTGCTCGACGAACCGACGAACGACCTCGACGACGAGGCCGTGGCCTGGCTGGAGGAGCGGCTGCGCGCCCACCGGGGCACGGTCGTGGCCGTCTCCCACGACCGCGCCTTCCTCGACCGGGTCGCCACCGCCGTCCTGGAGGTCGACGAGGACCGGCACACGCTGCGCCGCTACGGCGACGGCTACTCCGGCTACCTCGCCGGCCGCGCCGCCGAACGGGCCCGCAGGGCACGAGAGTACGGGGAGTGGAAGGAGGAGCTGGCCCGCCACCGGGCCCTCGCGGACAGCGCCGTCGACCGCTTCTCCGCCATCCCGCGCAAGGCCCCCGCCGCGTTCAGCGGCGCGGGCGCCTTCCGGGCCCGGTCACGGGCGCACGGGGCGATGAGCAGGATCCGCGCCGCCCGCGAGCGGCTGGCCCGGCTCACCGAGCACCCGGTGCCGCCGCCGCCCGAACCACTCCGCTTCCGGGCGGGGTTCGACGGCGACGGCGCCTCCGTCGGCCTGACCGGCGTACGCGTCGACGGCCGCCTCCGACTCGACGCCCTGCGCCTCGGACCGGGCGAGCGGCTGCTCGTCACCGGCCCCAACGGCGCGGGGAAGACCACCCTCCTCCGGGTCCTGGCGGGCGAGATCGCCCCGGACGCGGGCACGGTGACCGTGCCCGCCCGGGTCGGACTGCTCCGCCAGGACACGGCCTCACCCCACGACCCCCGTACGGTGGGCGAGGCCTTCGGAGAGGGCCGCGAGGACGAACTGCTCGCCCTCGGGCTCTTCACGGCCCGGGATCTGTCGACCCCGGTCCGACTGCTGTCGACGGGCGGGCGCCGCAAGCTGGACCTGGCCCGTCTGGTGACCGCCCCGGCCGACCTGCTCCTCCTCGACGAACCGACCAACCACCTCGCGCCGGCGCTCGTGGAGGAGATCGAGGCCGCGCTCGCCTCCTACCGGGGCACGCTGGTGGTCGTCAGCCACGACCGACGGCTGCGGGCGGGCTTCCGGGGCCGGCGCCTGGAACTCCCGCCGGCCCTCGTCGCCGCCCAGTCGCCGCCCGTCGCCGTCTAGTCGTCCGAACCCTCCAGGTCGCCCTCCGTCTCCAGGAACACCTGGCGCAGGGCGGCCAGGGTCTCCGGGTCCGGCTTCTCCCACATGCCGCGCGACTCGGCCTCCAGGAGGCGTTCGGCGATGCCGTGCAGGGCCCAGGGGTTGGCCTCCTTGAGGAAGGCCTGGTTGGTCTCGTCGAGGACGTACTCCTGGGTGAGCTTGTCGTACATCCAGTCGGCGACGACCCCGGTCGTGGCGTCGTAGCCGAAGAGGTAGTCGACGGTCGCGGCCAGCTCGAAGGCGCCCTTGTAGCCGTGGCGGCGCATCGCCTCGATCCAGCGCGGGTTGACCACCCGGGCCCGGAAGACCCGGGAGGTCTCCTCCACCAGCGTCCGGGTGCGGACGGTCTCCGGCCGGGTCGAGTCGCCGATGTACGCCTCGGGGGCGGTGCCGCGCAGCGCGCGGACGGTGGCCACCATGCCGCCGTGGTACTGGAAGTAGTCGTCCGAGTCGGCGATGTCGTGCTCGCGGGTGTCGGTGTTCTTCGCCGCCACCGCGATCCGCTTGTACGCGGTCTCCATCTCGGCGCGCGCCGGGCGTCCTTCGAGCCCGCGCCCGTACGCGTACCCGCCCCACACCGTGTACACCTCGGCGAGGTCGGCGTCGGTCCGCCAGTCCCGCGAGTCGATCAGCTGGAGGATGCCCGCGCCGTAGGTGCCGGGGCGGGAGCCGAAGATGCGGGTGGTGGCGCGGCGTTCGTCGCCGTGCTCGGCGAGGTCGGCCTGGGCGTGGGCGCGGACGTAGTTGGCGTCGGCGGGCTCGTCGAGCCCCGCCACCAGCCGGACGGCGTCGTCGAGGAGGCCGATGACGTGCGGGAACGCGTCCCGGAAGAAGCCGGAGATGCGCAGCGTGACGTCGACGCGGGGGCGGCCGAGCTCGGCGAGCGGGATCGGCTCCAGGCCGTTGACGCGGCGCGAGGCCTCGTCCCACAGCGGGCGGACGCCGAGCAGGGCCAGCGCCTCGGCGACGTCGTCGCCGGCGGTGCGCATCGCGCTCGTCCCCCACAGGGAGAGGCCGACGGAGGTCGGCCACTCGCCGTTGTCGGCGCGGTACCGCTCCAGGAGGGAGTCGGCGAGCGCCTGGCCGGTCTCCCAGGCGAGCCGGGACGGCACGGCCTTGGGGTCGACGGAGTAGAAGTTCCGGCCGGTCGGCAGCACGTTGACCAGGCCGCGGAGCGGGGAACCGGACGGGCCGGCGGGCACGAAGCCGCCGTTCAGGGCGTGCACCGCGTGGGCGAGCTCGTCGGTGGTGGCGGCGAGGCGCGGCACGACCTGCTCGCAGGCGAAGCGGAGCACGGCCTGGACCTCGGGGCCGTACGCGGCCGCGACCGCCGGGACCGCGTCCACGGACCAGTCGGCGGCCTCCATCGCCTCGACCAGCTCGCGGGCCTTCGCCTCCGCCTCGTCGGCGGTGGTCCGGGTCGCGGCGGACTCGTCCAGGCCGAGCGCCTCGCGCAGACCGGGCAGCGCCTGCGTGCCGCCCCAGATCTGGCGGGCGCGGAGGATGGAGAGGACCAGGTTGACCCGGGCCTCGCCCTCCGGGGCGCCGCCGAGGACGTGCAGGCCGTCGCGGATCTGGGCGTCCTTGACCTCGCACAGCCAGCCGTCGACGTGGAGCAGGAAGTCGTCGAAGCCGTCGTCCTCCGGGCGCTCCTGGAGACCGAGGTCGTGGTCGAGCCGGGCGGCCTGGATCAGGGTCCAGATCTGGGCGCGGATCGCGGGCAGCTTCGCCGGGTCCATGGAGGAGATCTGCGCGTACTCGTCGAGCAGCTGCTCCAGGCGCGCGATGTCGCCGTAGGAGTCGGCGCGGGCCATCGGCGGCACGAGGTGGTCGACCAGGGTGGCGTGGACGCGGCGCTTGGCCTGGGTGCCCTCGCCCGGGTCGTTGACGAGGAAGGGGTAGACGAGCGGCAGGTCGCCGAGGGCCGCGTCCGGGCCGCAGGCGGCGGAGAGGCCGGCGTTCTTGCCGGGCAGCCACTCCAGGTTGCCGTGCTTGCCCAGGTGGACCATGGCGTCGGCGCCGAAGCCGCCGTCCTCGGCGCGGGCGGCGATCCAGCGGTAGGCGGCCAGGTAGTGGTGGGACGGCGGGAGGTCGGGGTCGTGGTAGATCGCGATCGGGTTCTCGCCGAAGCCGCGCGGCGGCTGGATGAGGACCAGGAGGTTCCCGCGGCGCAGCGCGGCGAGGACGATGTCGCCCTCCGGGTTGCGGGAGCGGTCGAGGAACATCTCGCCGGGCGCCGGGCCCCAGTGCTCCTCGACGTGGGTGCGCAGTTCCTCGGGCAGGGTCGCGTACCAGCGCTTGTAGTCGGCGGCCGGGATGCGGACCGGGTTCTTCGCCAGCTGCTCCTCGGTGAGCCAGTCCTGGTCGTGGCCGCCGGCCTCGATGAGGGCGTAGATCAGCTCGTCGCCGTCGCCGGAGACCAGACCGGGGAGGTCCGCCTCCGGGCCGAAGTCGTATCCCTCGGCGATGAGGCGGCGCAGCAGGGAGACGGCGGAGGCGGGGGTGTCGAGGCCGACGGCGTTGCCGATGCGGGAGTGCTTCGTCGGGTACGCGGAGAGGACGAGCGCCAGCTTCTTCTCGGCGTTCGGGATGTGCCGCAGGCGGGCGTGCCGGACGGCGATGCCGGCGACGCGGGCGGCGCGCTCGGCGTCGGCGACGTAGGCGGGCAGCCCGTCGGGGTCGATCTCCTTGAAGGAGAACGGGACGGTGATGAGCCGCCCGTCGAACTCGGGGACGGCGACCTGGCTGGCCGCGTCCAGCGGCGACAGGCCCTCGTCGTTCTCCTCCCAGGCGGAGCGCGAGCCGGTCAGGCAGAGCGCCTGGAGGACGGGCACGTCGAGCGCGGCGAGCGCGCCCGCGTCCCAGGCCTCCTCGTCGCCGCCGGCCTGCGCGGCGGCCGGCTTGGTGCCGCCGGCGGCGAGGACGGTGGTGACGATCGCGTCGGCCCCCCGCAGGACGGCGAGCAGCTCCTCCTCGGGGGCGCGCAGCGAGGCCACGTACAGCGGGAGGGCGCGGGCCCCGGCGTCCTCGATCGCGTCGCAGAGGGCGCCGACGAAGGCGGTGTTCCCGCTCATGTGGTGGGCGCGGTAGTAGAGCACGGCGACCGTCGGGCCGTCGGTGGGGCGGGCGGTCCGCTCCAGCGGGCCCCAGGTGGGGGCGGCGGCCGGGGCCTCGAAGCCGTGGCCGGTGAGCAGCACGGTGTCGGAGAGGAAGCGGGCCAGCTGCGCCAGGTTGGCGGGGCCGCCGTGGGCGAGGTAGGCGTGCGCCTCGGTGGCGACGCCGATCGGCACGGTGGAGGCGGCCATCAGCTGGGCGTCGGGGGCCTGTTCGCCGCTGAGGACGACGACCGGCTTGCCCGTGGCGAGGACCGCGTCGAGCCCTTCCTGCCAGGAGCGGACGCCGCCGAGGAGGCGGACGACGACGAGCTCGGCGCCGTCGAGGAGGCCCGGGAGGTCGGCGAGCGGGAGCCGGGAGGGGTTGGCGAAGCGGTACGCGACCGGGCCTTCGGGCGCGGCGGCGTGGGCCGCGCGGGCGCTGAGCAGGTCGGTGTCGGAGTGCGACAGCAGCAGGAGCATGGCGAGGCTCAGGCCCTTCCTCGGGGTTGTCCGCGCCCCGGGTGGTCGTATGGACGGCGGGAGTTCCTGACTCACCCGTGCCATCGCTGGTACGGGCTCACAGTGGCGGGACCGCGCCGGATTCTCACCGGGCTTCCTCCCCGGGGTCCTGGGACCCCATGCCGATCTGCATAGTAGAGCGTGCCGTCGGCGGGCCGGAGGGGGCGGGAGAGTCGGCCGGATCACACTCGGTGGCCGCCCGGTTCCCCGTGGGTATGCTCGCCGCCATGCCGCCGACCCCGACCACACCGCCCGAACCGGGCGAAGCTCCGATAAGGGACCGTGGCGACGCGTGCCCGGGGGCGCTCCGGCTGCACGCCGCCGCCGACGGGTTCCTCGCCCGACTCCGCCTCCCCGCAGGCAGGGTGACAGCTCGTCAGATCGTGGTCCTGGCCGACGCCGCCGAGACCCTCGGCGACGGCAGCCTCTCCGTCACCTCGCGCGGCAACGCCGAGCTGCGCGGCCTGGGCGACGACTGCGGCGCCCGGCTCGCCGCGCTCCTCGCCGACGCCGGCCTGCTGCCCTCCCCCACCCACGAGCGGGTCCGCAACATCGTCGCCTCCCCGGCCGCCGGACTCGACGGACTCGGCCACGCCGACGTGCAGTTGTGGGCCCGGGCACTGGACTCCGCCCTCTGCGCGGAGCCCCGCGCGGCGGCCCTCTCCGGCCGCTTCCTCTTCGTCCTCGACGACGGCCGCGGCGACGTCGCCGGACTCGGCGGCGATGTGACCTTGATCGCAGCACCGGACGGCACCGCGCTCCTGCGGGCCGGCTCCCGGACCTTCCGGCTGCCCGCCGCCGACGCCGTCCCCGCCGCCCTCGCCTGCGCCCTCGCCTTCCTCGACGCCGCCGAGGCCGCCGGGACCGGCGCGTGGCGCCCGCGCGAGCTCCCGCCCGAGCACCTCCCGGAGTGGGCCGGCGCCCTGGCCCGCGCGGCGATCACCGCGGAGCCCGTACCCTCCCTCCCCCACCCGTCGGCGCCGCCGCCCGCACCCGGCCCGCTCGGCGACCACGCCCTGCACGTCCTCGCCCCCCTCGGCCGGCTGACCGCCGCCCAGCTGCGGGCGCTCGGCGAGGGCGCGGCGGAAGCGCGCCTCACCCCGTGGCGCGGGGTGGTCGTCGTGGGAGCGCCCGGGGACCGGCTCCCGGATCTCCCCGCGCTCGCCGCCCACGGGCTGATCACCGACCCCGCCGACCCCGGCGCCGGCGTCACCGCCTGCACCGGGACCCCGGGCTGCGCCAAGTCCCTCGCCGACGTCCGCGCCGACGCGGCCCGCGCGCCCGGCGGGCCGCTGCCCGTGCACTACTCCGGCTGCGAGCGCCGCTGCGGGCATCCGCACGGCACCCGGATCGAGGTCACCGCCCGGGACTCCGACACCTATCTGCTGGACGGCGCCCCCGTCCCCCGTACCGCCCTGGCCGAGGCCGTCGCGGCGGCCCGCAAGAGATCGATGGAGAGCTGAGGATGTACGAGTACGAGAAAGACGGCGCCGAGATCTACCGCCGCTCCTTCGCCACGATCCGCGCCGAGGCGGACCTCGGCGCCCTGCCCGCCGACCTCGCCACGGTCGCCGTCCGCATGATCCACGCCTGCGGCATGACCGACCTCGTCCGGGACATCGCGTACTCCCCCGGGGTCGTCGCGAGCGCCCGCGCCGCGCTCCAGGCCGGCGCCCCCATCCTCTGCGACGCGCAGATGGTCGCCTCCGGCGTCACCCGCAAGCGGCTGCCCGCCGACAACGAGGTGCTCTGCGCGCTCTCCGACCCGGCCGTGCCCGCCCTCGCCGCCGAGCTCGGCACCACCCGCTCCGCCGCCGCCCTCGAACTGTGGCGGGACCGCCTCGAAGGCTCCGTCGTCGCCATCGGCAACGCCCCCACCGCCCTCTTCCACCTCCTGGAGATGATCGCGAAGGGCGCGCCGAAGCCCGCCGCCGTCCTCGGCGTCCCCGTCGGGTTCATCGGCGCCGCCGAGTCCAAGGACGCCCTCGCCGCCAACGACCTCGGCCTCGACTACCTCGTGGTCCGTGGCCGGCGCGGCGGCAGTGCCATCACCGCCGCCGCCCTCAACGCCCTCGCGCACGAACCGGAGATCCAGCAGTGACCGATGTGAAGGGCCACGTGAAGGGCAAGCTGTACGGGGTCGGCCTCGGCCCCGGCGACCCGGACCTGCTCACCCTCGCCGCCGTGAAGGCGATCGCCGAGGCCGACGTCATCGCCTACCACTCGGCCCGCCACGGCCGCTCGATAGCCCGCTCCATCGCCGCCGGGCACCTGCGCGAGGACCACGTCGAGGAGCGGCTGATGTACCCGCTCACCGTGGAGACGACCGACCACCCCGGCGGCTACCGCGGCGCCCTCGACGACTTCTACGAGGAGGCCGCGGCCCGGCTCGCCGCCCACCTCGACGCGGGCCGCACGGTGGCCGTCCTCGCCGAGGGCGACCCGCTCTTCTACGGCTCCTACCAGCACATGCACAAGCGGCTCGCGGACCGGTACGACACCACCGTCATCCCCGGCGTCACCTCCGTCAGCGCCGCCGCCGCCCGGCTCGGCGAGCCGCTGTGCGAGGCCGAGGAGGTCCTGACGATCATCCCCGGCACCCTGCCCGAGGACGAGCTCGCGGCCCGCCTGGCCGGCACCGACTCCGCGGTCGTCATGAAGCTCGGCCGCACCTTCCCGGCCGTGCGGCGCGCCCTGGAGCGGGCCGGCCGGCTGGAGGACGCCCGCTACGTGGAGCGGGCGTTCATGGCGGGCGAGCGGACGGAGCACCTGGCGGACGTGGACCCGTCGACGGTCCCGTACTTCTCGGTCGCCGTCCTGCCCTCCCGGGTCGACCGGGAGAATCCCGTACGGGAACGGGGCGAGGTCACCGTCGTCGGCACCGGTCCCGCCGGCGCCCCCTGGCTGACCCCCGAATCGCGCGGCGCGCTCGTCAACGCCGACGTGCTCGTCGGCTACACCACCTACCTCGACCGGGTCCCGGTCCTGCGCCCCGGCCAGATCCGGCACGGCTCCGACAACAAGGTCGAGTCCGAGCGCGCCGAGTTCGCCCTCGACCTGGCCCGCCGCGGCCACCGGGTCGCGGTCGTCTCCGGCGGCGACCCCGGTGTCTTCGCCATGGCGACGGCCGTCCTGGAGGTCGCCTGCGAGCCGGAGTACGCGGACGTCCCCGTACGGGTCCTCCCGGGGGTGACCGCCGCCAACGCGGCCGCCGCCGCCGCGGGCGCCCCCCTCGGCCACGACTACGCGACGATCTCCCTCTCCGACCGCCTCAAGCCCTGGGACGTCATCGCGGCCCGCCTCCGCGCCGCCGCCGAGGCCGACCTCGTCCTCGCCCTCTACAACCCCGGCTCGAAGTCCCGCACCCACCAGGTCGCCGCCGCCCGCGACCTCCTCCTGGAGCTCCGCGCCCCCGAGACCCCGGTCGTCGTCGCCCGTGACGTCGGCGGCCCGGAGCAGTCGGTCCGCGTCCTCACCCTGAAGACCCTGGACCCCTCCGAGGTCGACATGCGCACCCTCCTCCTCGTCGGCTCCTCCCAGACCCGGGCGGTCGAGCGGGGCGACGGGCGGACGATCGCGTGGACGCCGCGGCGCTACGGGTGACGGGCGCGGCTACGCGCGGGTGAAGGTCCCGAGTCCTTCGCCGTCCAGGTACTCGACGGTGAAGGACTTCCCGTCCGGGGCGAAGGTGACCCCGGTGCGGCCGACGGCGTTCTCGCCGCGGGTCTCGAAGTCGAACACGTCGCCGTCGTAGTGGGTCAGGCGGTACGACTGCGGTTCGGGGCCCAGACGGAGGGTCAGGGCGCCGTCCTCGCCGGCGACGACCTCCGCCCGCCCGTAGTAGTCGCTGCGGTACGTGCCGGTGTACGCGTCCGCGTCCTTCGCGGGCGCGGCGCCGGACGGCGGGTGGGCGTAGTCGGTGTCCGACCGGCCCTCCTCCGCCTGCTGCTGGTAGACCGCGTCGACCAGCGGGATCCAGTCGCGGCTGACCTTCCCGGTCTCCGCGATGTCGAAGAAGTCGAGGGCGACGGCGTCGGCGACGCCGACCGGCGAGGTGTTGGTGAGGACGACGATGCCGAGGCTCTCGCCGGGCAGCATCGTCACGTTGGTGTGCGCGCCCTCCGCGAAGGCTCCCGTGTGGGAGAGGCGGAGCCGGCCGGCGTCGTCGTAACTCACGTTCCAGCCCAGGCCGTAGAAGCCGGTGCGGGCGGCGGGGGCGCGGGGCGGGGAGGAGACGGTCTCGGGCCAGTGGGTGCGTTCCAGGGCCTCGGCGTCGACGATCCGCCTGCCGTCGAGTTCGCCGTTCGCGAGCTGGAGGCGGAGCCAGACCGCCATGTCGCGGGCGGTGGAGCTGACCCCGCCGGCCGGTGACTGGGCGTCGGGGTCGCGGACGAACTCCGGCTTCCACTCGCCGCCGGTCTTCACGTGGCCCCAGGCCCGGTCGTCCGCCTTCTCGAAGTCCTCGAAGCGCGAGCTGGTCGCGTCCATGCCGGCCGGCTCGTAGAGGACGTCCTCGGCGAGCTTCTCCCACGGCACGCCCTCCTCGTCGGCGACGGCCTGCGCGGCCGCCGTCAGCCCGAAGTTGGTGTAGGCGTAGCTCGCGCGGAACGGCGCCAGGGGCTCGTACCGCAGGTGGGACAGGATGTACTCCCGGTCGTAGCCGAGGTCTTCGAGCAGGTCGCCGGCGTGGTCCGGCAGGCCGCTGCGGTGCGAGAACAGGTCCGCGACGGTCACGTGCGAGGTCACCCAGGGGTCCTTGAGGGCGAAGTCCGGGACGTGCGGCGCGACCGGCTTCGACCAGCCGTCGACGCCGACGGCGCCGGAGACGACGGTCGAGGCGATCGGCTTCGAGACGGACGCCAGCTGGAAGACGGTGTCGGCGTCGACCGCGGCGTCCTCGCCCGCCTTCCGCACCCCGTACCCCTTGAGGTGCAGCACCTTGCCGTCGTGGACGACGGCGACGGCCACGCCCGGTACTCCGGTGCGCTTCATGGCGCTCTCCACCACCCCGTCCAGCCGGTCGACGGCCCGCCGCACGTCGGCGGCGTCGAGCTCGGGCGGGGGCTGGTTCGGCGGAGGCGTGGGGGCCGGGGTGGGGCTCGGGCTCGGCCCGAGCGCGGTGGCGCCCAGGAGCGCCGCCAGCCCCGTCGCGACAAGCCAGCGAACGGTAGCCACGCCTTCCATTGAACGCCGGGCCGGGGCGTCTGTCGCGCGGGGGCTATCCCCGGTGCCGCTCGCCCGCCCAGGCCGCCGCCGCCTCCGGGGTCGCCGCCGTCGGCACGCCCTCCGGGACGGGCGGGCGGCGGACGACGACGACCGGGATCCCCGCCTCGCGGGCGGCGGTGAGCTTGGGCGCGGTGGCGGCGCCGCCGGAGTCCTTCGTCACGAGCACGTCGATGCGGTGGCGGGCCATCAGCTCCCGCTCGCCTTCGAGACCGAACGGGCCCCGGTCGAGCAGGACTTCGGCGCGCGCGGGCATCGGCGCGTCCGGCGCGTCCACCGATCGCACGAGGAACCACTCGGGGCGGTCCGCGAAGGCGGCGAGCCCCATCCGCCCGGTGGTGAGGAACACCCTCCCGAAGCCGCCGAGGGAGAGGGCCGCCTCCTCCAGGGACGCCACGTCGCGCCAGTCGTCCCCCTCCCCCGGGACCCACCCGGGGCGGCGCAGCGCCAGCAGGGGAACATGGGCGGTGGCGGCCGCCCGGGCCG
The DNA here is from genome assembly GCF_042794995.1 of Streptomyces sp. NPDC056503. NCBI lineage: Bacteria > Bacillati > Actinomycetota > Actinomycetes > Kitasatosporales > Streptomycetaceae > Streptomyces > Streptomyces sp. NPDC056503. Next base: position 29,599 of record NZ_JBHTST010000041.1, on the reverse strand, counting down.
CGTGGAAGCTGATCCGCTCGGCGAAGGGATGGGTGGCGTCGATGACCGCGTCCACGGCGTGTTCCCGCACCCATGCCGCGAGCCCCTCGGCACCGCCGAACCCGCCGATCCGCACCTCGCCGACCGGCAGCCGGGGCGCCGCCACCCGCCCGGCGAGGGAGCTGGTCACCCTCGTACGGGGATGCAGCAGCCCGGCCAGGACGCGGGCCTCGGTCGTCCCTCCGAGAATGAGTACGTGCATAGGAGCCTCTTCGTGAGTACCGGCGGCGGGCGCGAGGCCCAACTCAAGCACACCGGTCTGCGGCCCGGCTGGACGACCGGCGCGTGTGCGACGGCCGCGACGACGGCCGCGTACACCGCCCTGCTCACCGGCGGCTTCCCGGACCCGGTGACGATCACCCTGCCCAAGGGCCAGACGCCGTCGTTCGCCCTGACGGCGGAGTCGCTGACCGGGGACGCGGCGATGGCGGCGGTGGTGAAGGACGCGGGCGACGACCCGGACGTCACGCACGGCGCGGTGGTCCGCTCGACGGTACGGCTCCTGCCGCCGGGTTCCGGCGTCGTCTTCCGCGCCGGCGAGGGCGTCGGCACGGTCACCCTCCCCGGTCTCCCCCTGGAGGTCGGCGAACCGGCCATCAACCCGGTCCCCAGACAGCTGATGCGCGAGCACGTGGCGCGGGTGGCGGCGGCCCACGGCGCCACCGGGGACGTCGAGATCACGATCTCCGTCGACGACGGCGCCGAGATCGCCCGCTCCACCTGGAACCCGCGCATCGGCATCCTCGGCGGCCTGTCGATCCTCGGCACGACCGGCGTCGTCGTCCCCTACTCGTGCTCGGCCTGGATCGACTCCATCCGCCGCGGCGTGGACGTGGCCCGCGCGGGCGGCCTCACCCACGTCGCCGGCTGCACGGGCTCCACCTCCGAACGCACGGTCACGGAGCTCTACGACCTCCCGGAGATCGCCCTCCTCGACATGGGCGACTTCGCCGGCGCCGTCCTGAAGTACGTCCGCCGCCACCCCGTCGACCGCCTCACGATCTGCGGCGGCTTCGCGAAGCTCTCCAAGCTCGCGGCCGGCCACCTGGACCTCCACTCGGCCCGCTCCCAGGTCGACAAGGGCTTCCTCGCCGACCTGGCCCGCGCGGGCGGCGCGAGCCCGTCCCTGGCGACGGAGATCACGGCCGCCAACACGGGCCTGGAGGCGCTCCGCCTCTGCGAGGCGGCCGGCGTCCCCCTCGGCGACCTGGTGGCCGCCCGCGCCCGCGACGAGGCCCTGTCCGTCCTCCGGGGCGCCCCGGTCGCGGTGGACGTCATCGCCATCGACCGCGCGGGCACCATCGTCGGCCGCTCGGAGCCGGCGGGCCCGGGCGCGTGACCGGAGCGGCGTCGACCACGCGCGTGATCGACGTCCCGCCGACGTCTAAAGGGTGTTGCAGAAGGCTCAGTTCTGGGCATTTTGCAACACCCTTTAGAGGTCGTCCGCGGGGTCCGTGCCTTCGAGGAGGCGCTCCCCGATGTCGTCGGCCCACCGCTGGGCCCAGCCGCGCAGCTCCAGGATCCGGTCGTCGTCGAGGCCGTGCGCGGTGAACTCGTCGTCGTCGATCCACTCCGCTCCGGCGAGCTTCGCCCGGAGCTCCTCCAGGTCGAAGCCGTCCCGCGCGTGCCGGCGGCCCAGCTCCTCCAGTTCCTCCGCGCTCCAGCGGTCCGCCGCCGCCCGGACGTCGACGAGGTCACGGGCCATGCCCCGGTCCGCGAGGGCGCGCACCTTCGTGCCGACCACGTCCCGCAGGGAGAGCAGCAGCCCGAACTCCCGTCGTTCGGGAGGGCCGCACAGGACCTCCTTGAGGACGTCCACCTCACAGCTCTCGCCGGTGCCGGGGTCGGTGACGATCAGACGGGCGGAGAGCGGGTCGGTCTCCAGCGTCCGGACCCGCCACCCCAGCCCCTCCAGTTCGGTCCGCAGGTGGGCGACGATCTCCGCCATCGGCCGGGGGTTCTCGGTGGCGACGTCGAGGTCCCGGCTCAGCCGGTCCACCAGGCCGTGCGCCTGGACCGCGTAGCCGCCGGTCAGGACGAGCGGGTACTCGGTGCCCGCCCGCAGCACGTCGTCGAGCAGACGGCGGTGGAGACCGGTGAGGTTCACCCGGCCCGCCCGGCCACCGGCACCGGCGCCAGTTCGCGGAAGGCGTCCTCCCAGACCACCCTCAGGTCCTTGCTGACGAGGGTGCGCAGCACGGGCCACATCTCGACGAGCAGGTCCCGGTTGAGGTGCCGGACGAGGTCGTCGCGGCCGCCTTCGGCCAGTACGGTGCGGTAGCAGCTCATCCGCAGCCGGGGGCGGTCGAGGTCGTACTCCGTCAGCCCCGACCACGCCAGGTGCAGCGGCAGCCGCACCGACCCGTGCCCGGGGCCGCGCAGCGCGGAGAGGTCGGCGGGAAGCCGCCGTGCGAACCGCTCGCGCCGAAGCTCGGAGACGGTCGTCTGTTGTGCCATACCCGATTATCCCCACGCCCGGCCGTCCCGGGGGAAACACGCGGCGCTTCCGCCCCGGATGCGGCTCCCGGGCCCCGAACCTAGGCTCGACAGCGCAGGAGTCCCCACCAGCGAGGAGGAACCCCATGGCCAAGCGCGGCAACAAGAAGCGGGCCCGCAAGAAGAAGAAGGCCAACCACGGCAAGCGGCCCAACGCCTGAGGCGAGGGGCCGCGGCGGGGCCGTCAGCAGGTGTGGCGGTCCCGGGCCGGGTCGTAGAGGTGGCTGTCGCGGAACTCGGAGGCGGCGAGGGTGCGGCCGACGATGATGACGGCCGTCTTGGTGATGCCGGCCTCCCGCACCTGGTCGGCGATGTCGGCGAGGGTGCCGCGCAGGACGAGCTCGTCGGGGCGGCTGGCCATGGCGACGACGGCGGCCGGGCAGTCGGCGCCGTAGTGGGGGATCAGCTCGGAGACGATCCGGTCGGTGTAGCGGGCGCCGAGGTGCAGGACGAGCAGGGCGCCGCTCCGGCCGAGGGTGGCGAGGTCCTCGCCCTCCGGCATGGGGGTGGCCTGCTGGGCGATGCGGGTGAGGATGACCGTCTGGCCGACGGTGGGGACGGTCAGCTCGCGCTTGAGGGCGGCCGCGGCGGCGGCGAAGGCCGGGACGCCGGGCACGACCTCGTACGGGATGCCGGCCGCGTCGAGCCGGCGCATCTGCTCGGCCATGGCGCTGAAGACGGACGGGTCGCCGGAGTGCAGCCGGGCCACGTCCTGTCCGGCCTCGTGCGCGGCGGCGATCTCGGCGACGATCTCGTCCAGGTGCATCTTCGCGGTGTCGACGAGCTTCGCGTCCGGCGGGCACTCGGCGAGCAGTTCGCGGGGGACGAGGGAGCCCGCGTAGAGGCAGACCCCGCAGGCCGCGAGGGTACGGGCGCCGCGCACGGTGATGAGGTCGGCGGCGCCGGGGCCCGCGCCGATGAAGTAGACGGTCATGCCTCTGGAGAACCCTTCGTTACGGACCATTGCGTGACGGGCATCGCCGTGCGCCAGCCGGTGAAGCCGCCGACGGGGACGGCGGTGGAGACCGCGAGCCGGACCAGTTCGCCGCCGTGCCGGCGGTGACGGTCGGCGAGCAGCGCCTCTGATTCGAGCGTCACGGTGTTGGCGACGAGCCGGCCGCCGGCGGGGAGCGCGTCCCAGCAGGCGTCGAGCAGGCCGGGGACGGTGAGACCGCCGCCGATGAAGACGGCGTGCGGGGCGGGCAGGCCGGCGAGCGCGTCGGGCGCCGGGCCGGTGACCACGCGGAGGGCCGGTACGCCGAGGGCGGCGGCGTTGCGGGTGATGCGGGCCGCCCGTTCGGGCGAGCGCTCGACGGCGATCGCCCGGCAGTCGCGGTGGGCCCGCATCCACTCGATGCCGATGGAGCCGGAGCCGCCGCCGACGTCCCAGAGCAGCTCCCCGGGGGCGGGGGCGAGGGCGGCGAGCGTGGCGGCGCGGACGTACCGCTTGGTGAGCTGCCCGTCGTGCTCGTACGCCTCGTCGGGCAGGCCCGGCGTGGCGCCCAGCCGGAGCGTGCCGGGGTCGCGGACGCAGTCGAGGGCGAGGACGTGGAGGGCGTCGGCGCGGGCGTGCGGCCAGTCGGCGGCGGTGCCGTCGAGGAGCCGTTCGGCGGGTCCGCCGAGCTGTTCCAGGACCCGGATCCGGGTCCCGCCCCAGCCGGCCTCGCGGAGCAGCGCCGCGACCCGCGCGGGGGTCTCGGGGCCCTCGCCGAGGAGGAGGAGCCGGCGCCCGGGGTGGAGGGCGGCGCGGAGCGCGTCGAGGGGTCTGGCAACGAGCGAGAGCGTCTCGACGGCCTCCAGCGGCCAGCCGAGCCGGGCGCAGGCGTACGAGACGGAGGACGGGTGCGGGTGGACGTCGAGCCGCCGGTCCCCGGCGGCCTCGGCGAGGGTCCGGGCGATCCCGTAGAAGGAGGGGTCCCCGCTGGCGAGGACGGCGATCCGGCGCCCGGCGGCGGTGTGCTCGGCGAGCAGTCCGGGGACGGCGGGGCGGAGCGGGGACGGCCAGGCCACGCGCGAACCGGGGCAGTCGTCGGCGGGGAGGAGGCCGAGCTGGCGGGGGCCGCCGATGATCACCTCGGCGGCGCGCAGGGCGCGGCGGGAGTTCTCGGGGAGCCCGTCCCAGCCGTCCGCGCCGATTCCGACGACCGATATCGCACCGTTCACGTCGGCGACTCTACGTGAGGGTCGAGGGTGGGCGGCACGTGGCGGCCCTCACTCCGGAGTACGCGACGACCCTCGCTTCCGGGTCGGTGGCGGCCCTCGCTTCCGGGCGTCACTTCCGGGCGTTCTGCCCCACGTAGAAGAGGAGCCAGACGAAGCCGGCGAAGGCGTGGGTCGCGAAGACGTAGACGAAGACGCGGAGCATCACGCCCCGCTCCTTCCAGTTCTCGTCGTCGTGCGCCTTCTCGGTCATGACGACCAGGGTACGGGGGGCGGAATAGGAGAACGGGTGACACGGTTGACCATGACGGTTTAAGATTCAACCATTACCGAGCACAGGAAGCGCGAGAGGTGACCACGATGCAGTTCGGGATCTTCACCGTCGGCGACGTGACGACCGACCCCACCACCGGCCGCACCCCCAGCGAGCACGAGCGCATCAAGAACACGGTCGCCATCGCGCTCAAGGCCGAGGAGGTCGGGCTCGACGTCTTCGCGACCGGCGAGCACCACAACCCGCCGTTCGTCCCGTCCTCCCCGACGACCCTGCTCGGCCACATCGCGGCCCGCACCGAGAACCTGGTCCTCTCCACGTCCACGACCCTCATCACCACCAACGACCCGGTGAAGATCGCCGAGGACTACGCGACGCTCCAGCACCTCGCCGACGGCCGCGTGGACCTGATGATGGGCCGCGGCAACACCGGCCCGGTCTACCCGTGGTTCGGGCAGGACATCCGCCAGGGCATACCGCTCGCCATCGAGAACTACGCGCTCCTCCACAAGCTGTGGAGGGAGGACGTGGTCGACTGGGAGGGGAAGTTCCGCACCGCCCTCCAGGGCTTCACGTCCACCCCACGCCCGCTCGACGGCGTCCCGCCGTTCGTCTGGCACGGCTCCATCCGCTCCCCCGAGATCGCCGAGCAGGCCGCGTACTACGGCGACGGGTTCTTCGCCAACCACATCTTCTGGCCCAAGCAGCACACCGAGAAGATGGTCCGCCTCTACCGCCAGCGGTACGCGCACTACGGCCACGGCACCGAGGAACAGGCCATCGTCGGCCTCGGCGGCCAGGTCTTCGTGCGGAAGAACTCGCAGGACGCGGTACGGGAGTTCCGCCCCTACTTCGACAACGCTCCGGTCTACGGCCACGGACCCTCCCTGGAGGAGTTCAGCAGCCAGACCCCGCTGACCGTCGGCTCCCCGCAGGAGGTCATCGAGCGCACCCTCTCCTTCCGCGACTACGTCGGCGACTACCAGCGCCAGCTCTTCCTCGTCGACCACGCCGGACTGCCGCTGAAGACGGTCCTGGAGCAGCTCGACATCCTCGGCGAGGAGGTCGTCCCCGTCCTCCGCAAGGAGTTCGCGAACCTCCGCCCGGCCGGCGTCCCGGCCACCGCCCCGCTCCACCCCGCCGTCACCCGAACCGCCAAGGAGGCATGACGTCATGCAGACCCTGAAGCTGGTCGCGGTCTCCGCCGGCCTCGGCTCCCCCTCCTCCACCCGGCTGCTCGCCGACCGCCTCCTCCAGGCGGCCCGGTACCGGCTGGCCGAGCAGGAGTACGCCGTCGAGGTCGAGGTCGTCGAACTGCGCGACCTGGCCGTGGACATCGCCAAGAACCTCGTCAGCGGCTTCCCGTCGGACGCGCTCCAGGAGGCGATCGACAAGGTGACGGGCGCGGACGGCGTCATCGCGGTGACGCCCGTCTTCACCGCCTCCTACAGCGGTCTCTTCAAGTCCTTCTTCGACCTGATCGACCCGACGGCCCTCACCGGTACGCCGGTCCTCCTCGGCGCGACCGGCGGCACCGCCCGCCACAGCCTGGTCCTCGACCACGCCCTCCGCCCCCTCTTCGCCTACCTGCGCGCCCGGATCTCCTCCACCGCCGTCTACGCGGCCTCGGAGGACTGGGGCACGGGCGGCGACGCGTACACGGAAGGCCTGCCCCAGCGGATCACCCGGGCCGGCCAGGAGTTCGCGGAACTGGTGGCGGTGACCGTGCGGTCGGCGGCGGACCGCCGGTCCGGAGCCGACGAGGAGATCGTCCCCTTCGAGAAGCAGTTGGCCGATCTCAGGCTGGATTGACCCTTTTGTTAAGTTGGGGGTGAGTATCCCGACGACGAACGGAGGTCGGCGATGGCCGGCGGCAGGATCGTGGTGGGCGTGGACGGCTCGGAACCGTCCCTCAAGGCGCTGAAGTGGGCGGCCGCGCAGGCCGCGCTCACCGGGGACGCGCTCCACGCGGTGATCAGCTGGGAGTACCCGGCGTCCTGGGCGACGCTGATGCCGGGCGTCCCACCGGAGTTCGACCCGGAACGGCTCGCGAAGCAGATCCTCGACCAGTCCCTTGAGGAGGCGCTCACGCCGGAGCAGGCGGCGGCGACCACGCGCACGATCGTCGGCGGCAACGCCGCGCAGGCGCTGGTCGACCAGGCGGCGGGGGCGGAGCTGCTGGTCGTCGGCGACCGGGGCTACAGCGGTTTCAAGGCGGCGGTCCTGGGCTCGGTCTCCTCCAACGTCACCCAGCACGCCCCCTGCCCGGTCGTAGTGGTCCGAGGCACCCCCGCCTGACGCCACCGCCCCGTCGCGGGCCCGCGCCGCCGCGGGCCCACACGGGGGTGCGGGTCAGGGCGCGGAGGTGCGGGACAGGGTGTCGATCGCGCCGGCGGGGGTCACTTCGGCTGTCGCCAGGGCCAGGTTGTCGGGGGCGCCCAGGGACAGCGCCAGCTCGCGCAGCGCGTCCGCCGCCCCCGCACCCCCCACCGCGGCGAACGTCCCGGCGAGCTCGGCCGGCGACGCGAGCGCCGAGAGTCCGTCCGTGCAGAGGAGGACCCGGTCCCCGGGACGGACCTCGTGCACGCCCAGGGCCGGCGCCGACGCCCCCTCCCCACCGGACAGCGCCTTCAGCAGCACCGCGCGGTCCGGCCGCTCCGCCGCCTCCTCCGGCTCCAGCCCGCCCGCGTCGACGAGCGCCTGTACGACGGTGTCGTCCCTGGTGAGCTGCCGCAGCCGCCCGTCGCGGAGCAGGTAGGCCCGCGAGTCCCCGAGGTGCGCGACGACCAGCCGGCCGCCGGCCAGCAGCGCGGCGGTGAGCGTCGTACCGGAGCCGTCGAGGCCGACGACCGCCCGGCCCGCCGCCCGTACCGCGTCCTCCAGCGCGTCGAGCCCGTCCCCGGCCCGTACCGGCGCCGGCACCGCCGCCACCGCCTCCACCGCCGCCCGCGCCGCGCGCTCGCCCTCGGGGCCGTAGCCGTCCGCGACGGCGAGCAGCCGGGGCGAGGCGTGGGCCGCGTCCTGCTGGAGCTCGCGGACGAGCCCCCGGTCGAGGAGGGCCGTGCCCTCGAACACGTACGGAGTCGGTCCGTTCGTCGTCATGTCGGTCGTGGTTCCCTTCACCCGCTCCACCAGGGAGGCCGCGAGCCCCCGCCGCGCCGCCGTGTCCGCCTCGACGGAGGCCCAGTACGCGCGGATCTCCCGCGCCGCCGCCGCCGGGTCGTCCGCGTACAGCGCGCAGACCCGTCCGACGTCGGCGAGCGGCATCCCGATCCGCCGCAGCCAGGCGATCAGCCGGGCCCGTTCCGTCTGCGTGTCGGCGTAGTAGCGGTAGCCGGTGTACGGGTCGACCCGGTCGGGCCGCAGCAGGCCGAGTTCGTCGTAGCGGCGCAGCGCCTTCGCGGAGAGCCCGGTGGCGCGGGCGAAGTCCCCGATGGTGCGTGCGATCGGTGACCGTGCCATGCCCCGCGTCCCTTCCCTGGACCGGGCCTCGTGCCCGGCCCCGCCGATGCTGGTCCTTCCCGGCGGGGGAAGGTCAACGGGCGGCTCCGCCCACATCGGCGGAGGATGCCCCCATGGACATCAAACTCGAACTGGTCGGCGTCCCCGTCACCGACGTCGACCGCGCCAAGGCCTTCTACGAGCGGGCGGGCTTCCACCCGGACCACGACGTGACCGTCAGCGAGGAGGTCCGCTTCGTGCAGATGACCCCGCCCGGTTCGGCCTGTTCGATCGCCTTCGGGAAGGGCATCACGCGGATGGCTCCCGGTTCCCTCGACAACATGCAGGTCGTCGTCGACGACATCGAGCGCGCCCACGCCGAACTCACCGCGCGCGGTGTCGAGGTGGGCGAGATCGACGACCAGCCGTGGGGTTCGTTCGTGTACTTCGCCGATCCGGACGGCAACCGCTGGGCCGTCCAGCAGAAGACGCCCCGCGGGACTCCGTGAGGGCCGGTCGCTACTTGCGGTTGTAGAGGCGCATCGTCACCGCGCCGAAGACCGCCACGAAGAGCACCGACCACCCCAGCGACCAGGCGATGTCCGCCGCCGGCCAGTTCCCGGCCATCAACTCCCGTACCGCCGTCGCCAGGTGCGTCACCGGGCTGTTGTTCACGAAGGCCTGGAGCCACCCCGGCATGGTCTTCGGGTCGACGAAGACGTTGGAGAGGAAGGTCAGCGGGAAGATCACCATCATGCTGACGCCCATGACGGACTTCTCGCTGCGCAGCAGCAGGCCGAACATGGTCCAGATCCACGAGAAGGCGAAGGAGAAGACCAGCAGCAGCGCCACCCCGAGCAGCACGCCGATCACCCCGCCGTCGGGCCGGTAGCCGATGAGGAGGCCGACGCTCAGCATCACGGCGGAGGCGATCAGGTAGCGCACGACGTCGCCGAGGAGATAGCCGACCATCGGCGCGGGCCGCCAGATCGGCAGCGTGCGGAACCGGTCGAAGACGCCCTTCTCGATGTCGGTGTTGACCGAGACGCCGGTGTACATCGTGATCATCACGACCGACATGACGAGGATGCCGGGCAGCAGGAACTGGATGTACGCCGAGGCGGAGCCGGCCAGCGCGCCCCCGAAGAGGTACGTGTACATCAGCACCATCATGATCGGGAACGCCGTCACGTCGAACAGCTGCTCCGGCACGTGCTTGATCTTCAGCATGGCCCGCCAGCCGAAGGTGAGCGACGCCGAGAGCGCGCTGGGCCGCGGTGGCCGGCTCTGCCCGACGAGCAGCGCGGCGAGCTCGTCGGCCCGGGGCGCGACGAGATCGGCGGCGGCGTCGGAGGACGCGGAAGCGGTCGTGGACGTGGTCGTGTCCGTGGTCGTGTCCGTGGACTCGGACGTCGCGGAGCTCATGCGGCCGGTCCCTTCCGGTCGGTGAGGGCGAGGAACACCTCGTCGAGACTGGGCTGGCCCAGGGCGAAGTTGTCCACCGTGATCCCGGCGCGGGCCAGTTCGGCGAGGGCGCGGGCGGCCTGTTCGGCGGCGCCGAGGTCGGTGCCGTGGCCGTTGACGGTGGCGGTGAGGGCGACCGGGTCGGGATCCAGCTGGACGGCGGCGTTCAGGGCGGTGGTGAGGACCCGCTCGGCCTCCGGCCGCTGCTCCGCGTCCCGGAGCCGTACGTGCACGGAGCCGGAGCCCACCGACGCCTTCAGCTCGCCCTTCGTGCCCTCCGCGATCACCTTGCCGTGGTCGATGACGGCGATCCGGGAGGCGAGCTGGTCGGCCTCGTCGAGGTACTGGGTGGTGAGCAGGACGGTGGTGCCCTGGTCGACGACGGCCCGCACGATGTCCCAGACCTGGTTGCGGCTGCGGGGGTCGAGGCCGGTCGTCGGCTCGTCGAGGAAGAGCAGGTCGGGGGTGTTGAGGATGGACGCGGCGATGTCGATGCGGCGCCGCATGCCGCCCGAGTAGTTCTTGACCTGCCGGTCGGCGGCGTCCGCGAGGCCGAACGCGCCGAGCAGCTGCGCGGACCGGTCGCGGGCGGCGGGGCGGCTGTGACCGAGGAGACGGGCGAGGAGGACGAGGTTCTCGGTGCCGGTGAGGTCCTCGTCGACGGAGGCGTACTGCCCGGTGAGACTGACCCTGCCGCGTACGGTGTCGGCCTCCGTGACGACGTCGTGCCCGAACACGCGGGCGTGGCCGGCGTCCGGACGGAGCAGGGTGGCGAGCATCTTCACGGCGGTGGTCTTCCCGGCGCCGTTGGGACCGAGCAGTCCGTACACCGTCCCGGCCGGCACGCGCAGGTCGACCCCGTCGACGGCCCGGTTCTCCCCGAAGGTCTTCACGAGCCCTTCGGTCTCCACCGCGGCGCCACTCGTACCGGCCATACCGGTGCCTCCCTCTCCGGACCACACCCCTCCAGTCTGCTGCGGGACGGGCGCGGGCGCAGTCCGGAGACGGCGGGCGGCGGTGAGGGCCGGCTGCGGGCCGGGTCAGGGCTGGGTCAGGTCCAGCCGGGCCAGGTCCGGTCCGAGCAGGTCGGGTCCGGTCAGTACGGAGCGGGGTGACCCGTGGCGTCCTCGTGCGTGTAGAAGAGGTAGAACATCCCCGCGCCCACCGCGATCCCCGTCGCGAGCCCGAGCCCGCTGGACGAGAGCACGCTCGCCCCGGAGAGGCTGTAGAGGAAGCCGACGGCGCCGCCGGCGAGCGCGCCCCACGCCACCGCGCGGGCCTCGCGCGGCAGGGTGTGCCCGTAGGCGCGGAGCGCCCACAGGGCGCCGCCGAGGACGATCGCGGAGACGAGGCCGAGCCAGAGCTGGCCCCAGGTGAGCGCCCCGCCGTGCCGCGAGACGGTGGCGGCGTAGAGGCCGTAGAGGATGCCGATGACGGCGGGCAGGACGGCGCCGTGCAGTTCCACGGAACGCCGTGCGGGTACCGCTGCGTGTGCGGCCATGGCAGGAGCTCCTTCGTGTCGCCCCCCTGCTGCTGCACCCTCCAGGGCACACCCGCCGCCGGTGCCCCGCAAGTGGATCAGCGGACGGGGCCGGGTCCGGTCCGGCCGGCAGGCCGTTCCGCCATCCGGCCGAGCCCGGACGGCCCCTCTCCGGCCTCCCGGATCGTGGTCGGGCCCTTCACTCTTTCGGCGCAGCCGAAAGGCCGAAATCACACGATTGCTCCCACGATGGGGCCATGAGCCAGAACAGCACACCCCCTCGACCGGACTCCGCCCCCCGACCGACCAGGTCGACCACCTCGGAGGCGTGGTCCTCCGGCGGGACGCTCTTCGCCGGCGTCCTCATGCTGGTCACCGGCATCATGGACATCTTCCAGGGCATCGCCGGGATCGCCGAGGACGACGTCTACGCCCGCGTCGGCGACTACGTCTTCAAGTTCAACCTCACCACCTGGGGCTGGATCCACCTGATCCTCGGCATCGTCGTCGCGATCGCCGGTTACGGGATCCTCAAGGGCGCCGAGTGGGGCCGGGTCGCCGGTATCTCCCTGGCGTCCCTCAACCTCCTCGCCCAGTTCCTCTTCCTCCCCTACCAGCCGTGGTGGGCACTCTTCTCGATGGCCATCTCGGTCTTCGTGATCTGGGCCCTCGCCACGGACGACGCGTACGGCCCGGGCGAGCGGTACTGAGGTGAGCCGACGGTTCACGGCCGCGTTGCTGGCCCTCGCCGCGACCGGCTCCGTCGCCGGCGCCGCGACCGGCTGCGACGCCGCCAGGGAGGCCGCCGGGGACATCGTCTCCTCGGCGACCTCCGCCGTCGCCTCGGCGGCGCAGCAGAAGATGGACGAGATCAAGGACGGGGCGAACGCGACCGGCGACGTGACCGCCGGGCCGACCTCCGCCGACGGGGACCGTACGGTCGCCACCGTCACGGCCGCCAACCCGAAGTCCACGACCGCCGACTACACGGTCATGGTCCTCTTCCGGGACGACGGCGGGAACCTCCTCGACACCGTCGTCCTCACCCTCGACGACGTCCCCGCCGGAGCCTCCAAGTCCGGTACGGCGCGCAGCAATCGGACCCTGGAGGGGCCGACGACCGCGGAGATCGCGCGGGCCCTGCGACACTGACGGGGTGGACCGAGCCCTCGCAACCGAACACCCCACGGCGGCCGTCATCCGGCCCCCCGCCCCGCTGCGGCCCAGAGCCCGCACCCGTGCGGCCGCCTGGGCCGGCGGACTGCTCCTGGTCGTCCCGGCCGTCGTCGCCGGCTGCAAGGCGCTCGGCACGGACGGCGTCACCCCCGTCCCCCAGCTGCTCTCCTTCCTCCCCTGGCTGACCGTCCCCGCCGGGCTCGGTTTCCTGCTGGCGGCGGTCGCCCGGCGCCGGGGCCTGGCGTTCCTCGCGGTGCTCGTCCTCCTGGGCACGGCGTGGACGTCGCTGCCCCCGATGCTCGTCGTCTCCTACGGCACCCCCCTCGCGCGGATCCGCGTGATCGCCGCGAACGTCGAGTTCGGACAGGCCACCGGCTCCCTCGTCGACCTCGCCCGCCGGGAGCGACCGCAGCTCCTGTACGTCTCCGAGTGCGACCCCGGCTGCGGGCGGGCCCTCGCCGCCGCGCTGTCGAAGCAGCTGCCGCACCGGGTCTCCGTGGACGCGGAGGGCTCGTCCGGCTCGGTCGTCCTCAGCGCCTACCCGCTGCGCGACCGGTCCGTCGTGCCGGCCGCCATGGGGATGCCGGGCGCGACGGCGGAGATCGCGGGGCGGTCGGTACGGCTCCAGCTCGCCCACCCCCTGCCGCCGCTGCCCGGCCAGGTCGCACGCTGGCGTACCGAGCTCGCCCGGCTGCGGGAGGCGGTCGCGGCCCGGCCCGCCGGCGAGCCCCTGATCCTGGCCGGCGACTTCAACGCCTCCCAGGACCACGCCGCCTACCGCTCCTTCCTCACCACCCTCGCCCTCCTCGACGCGGCCCGCGTCACCGGCGCCTCCCGCACGCCGACCTGGCCGGCGGAGGGCCCGCTGCCGCCGTACGTCCAGATCGACCACGTGCTCACGTCATCCGTCCTCACCCCCGTCGCCACCCGCTTCCTCCCGATCCCCGGCAGCGACCACCGGGCCGTCCTCGCCGACCTCGACCTGCACGACGGCCGCTGATCGGCGACGCTGGGAGCATGGACAACGAGCAGATCCTCGACGACATCGGAGCGCTCGTGGAGGAGGAGCGCGCACTGCGCAGGCGCACCGGCGGGCTCCTCCCCGAGGAGCTCGAACGCCTCGCGGCCCTCGAAGTCCGCCTCGACCAGTGCTGGGACCTGCTCCGCCAGCGGCGCGCCAAGTCCGAGTTCGGCGAGGACCCGGACACGGCCGCCCTCCGCCCCGCCACGGAAGTGGAGTCCTACCGCAACTGACCCCCGGGGGCCGGTCCCCGTTCCGTTCACACGAGGGGTCGCCGGTCGCGGGCGCGGCCCGGGTACGAGGTGGGTGCGAGGTGGGCCGTGGGGGCGCGCGTAAGTTGGGGGGCATGGAATCCGGACGGTCGGGCGAGGGGCGGATGGCACCGCCCGCGTGGCTGACCGCGGGCCTGCGCCCCGCACCCGCCCCCGTCCCCTGGGCCGCCGCCGCCCGCGCCGCCCTCGCCCTCTCCCTCCCCCTCGCCGCCGGACTCGCCCTGGACCGCCCCGTGGAGGGCGCCCTCGTCTCGATGGGCGCGCTCTCCGGCGTCATCGGGGACACCGCCGACGCCTACCGGATGCGCGTCTTCAACATCGCCGTCCCCCAGCTCTTCGGCGCCCTCGGCGTCACGCTCGGCGCCCTCGTCTTCGGCCACGGCTGGCTCGCGGTGGCGACGCTGACCCTGGTCGCGCTCGTCTCCGGGATGATCTCCTCGATCGGCGCGGTCGCCTCCGCCTCCGGTCTCCTGCTGCTCCTCAACGCCGTCGTCGGCGCCGGCCTGCCCATGCCGGCGCCGTGGTGGAAGGCGCCGGTGCTGCTGACCCTCGGCGGTCTCGTCGTCCTCGCGCTCACGCTCCTCGGCTGGCCGCTGCGCCGCGCCGCCCCGGAGCGGGCCGCGGTGGCCGCCACGTACCGGACGGTCGCCGAGCTGTACGAGGCGGCGGGCTCGGCGGCGTACGAGGAGAAGCGGCACGCGGTGACCGCCTCGCTCAACCAGTCGTACGACCTGATCCTGGCCCGCCGTACCCGCCAGCACGGCCGCACCTCCTCCCTGGCCCGGCTCCTCGCCCAGCTCAACGTGCTGATCCCGCTCCTGGAGGCGGCCCCCGCCGCCGACCTCCGCGCGCGCCTGTACGGCCCGTTGCCACCGGCCGTCGCCGCGACCGTCCGCGAGCTCGCCGACGCCGTGGAGAGCGGCCGCACCGACCGCACCGAACCGGCCCTCCCCCCTTCCACCCGCCCCGCCGAGAAGGCCGTCGAGCACGCCCTCCGGCACGCCGTCACCGTCGTCCACGAGGCCGAACCCGACCTCCACAACGTCGACGACCGGCTCGGCCGGCCCGCCTCCCTCACCGTCCGCGCCCGCCGCGCCGCCCGCACGATGCTGCTCTCCGAGCCCTCGTGGCGGTACGGGCTCCGCCTGGCGCTCTGCATCGGCCTCGCGCAGGCCCTCGTCTCGCTGATCGCGGTCCCGCGCTCGTACTGGGTGGCGCTCACCGTCACCTTCGTGATGAAGCCCGACTTCGGCTCGGTCTTCTCCCGCGCGGTGCTGCGCGCCGTCGGCACCTGCCTGGGCCTGGTCTCCGCCGCGCTGGTCCTCGCCGAGGTGCCGCGGGGCTGGTGGGACGTGCCGGTGATGGCGGTGCTCGCCGCGCTCATCCCGGTCTTCTCGGCGAAGGGATACGCCTTCCAGACGGCGGCCGTCACCCCCGTCATCCTGCTGCTCTCCGACGCCCTCAACCAGCAGGGCTTCGACCTCGTCCTGCCCCGCCTGTACGACTCCCTCATCGGCTGCTGCATCGCGCTCGTCGCCGGCTACCTCCTCTGGCCCGAGTCTTGGCACAGCCGCATCGGCGACCGGCTCGCCGACGCGGTCGCGGACTCGGCCGCGTACGTGGACCGCGCCTTCCGGCCCGACGCCGACGCCGACTCCGGCCGGCTGCGGGCCCGCCGGAAGCTGTACCGGGACCTGTCGGCGGTCCGCTCCGAGTTCCAGCGGGCCCTCACCGAGCCGCCGCCGACCGGCACCCGCGCCGCCGCCTGGTGGCCGCTCGCGATCGCCGTCGAGAGGATCGTGGACGCCACCACCGCCGCCCGCATCCGCGTCGCGCACGGCGCCCCGCCGCCGGACCCGGCGGAGGTGACCGAGGTGGCGCGCGAGCTGCGCGAACTCGCCGACGGGCTGCGGGCCAGCGAGACCCTCGTCGCGGTCCGCACCGAGCTGCCCGGAGACGAGGACGGCGTCCTCGCGCCGCTCCGCCAGGAGGTCCGCGCGGCCCGCGCCATCGCCGGCCCCGAACTGCCCCCGGACGGGCCCTGAACCCTCCGCCGGGGGCGCGTCGGAGGACTTACCGGCGGTCACGGAACCGAACCTTCCTGCCACCGTTACCGGATTCCACCCGGGCGACTACGATGCGCTCGACCGCCCCGACGCGATCAGCCCCCGCACCCCTGCCGTACCCCTGCCCGCGCCCGCACGGGGCCCGCCAACCGGCCCGCCCGACGGGCCACTTCACCCTGCCCCTCCGCTGCCCCGCCCCCTCCGTCGTCCGGACCCCCCACTCCCGCTCCCAGGACTCCGAGGACACCGCCATGCGCACGACCACGAGCAGAGGACTCCAGCCCAACGTCCTCGGCACCTTCGACACCATCGTGATGGCCGTCGCCGGCAGCGCCCCCGCCTACTCGCTCGCCGCCACCACCGCCGTCCTCTTCGGCGCGGTCGGACTCGCGGGGCCGGCCGCGCTCCTCTACTGCGCGATACCGATGTTCGGCATCGTCCTGGCCTACGCCCGCCTCGGCCGGATCGACGTCAACGCGGGCGCCGGCTACTCCTGGGTGGGCCGCACCCTCCACCCCTTCCTCGGCTTCCTCTCCGGCTGGGCCCTGGTCTTCGCCGCCACCGTCTTCATGGTGGCGGGCTCGCTGCCGGCCGGCTCGCTCACCCTCGCCCTCGTCGACCGGGACCTCGCCGCCTCCACCCCGCTGGCGGCGGCCGTCGGCGCCTGCTGGTTCCTGCTGATGCTCGGGATCGTCCTGGGCGGCACCCGGCTCACCGTCCGCGCCCAACTCCTCATGTCGGGCGTCGAGATGGCCATCCTGCTCGCCTTCGTCCTCGCGGCGGTGGCGCACCGGGGCCGGGCGGTCGCCTTCGACTGGTCGTGGTTCGGCCTCGGACACTTCCACGGCCCGGAGGGCTTCGCGGCGGGCGCGCTGATCGCCGCCTTCTACTACTGGGGCTGGGACGTCACCAGCAACCTCAGCGAGGAGACCCGGAACAGCCGGCGGACGGCCGGACTCGCCGCGCTCGTCGGCGTCGGTTTCGTCTTCCTCCTCTTCGTGGCGTTCACGGTCGCGGTGAACGTGCTGCTGCCCGCCGACCGGATCCTGGCCGCGGGGCCCAACGTGCTCGCCGTCCTCGGCGAGGAGATCTGGCCCGGCGTCGGCGGGAAACTCCTGGTCATCGCCGTGATCCTCTCCACGGTCGCGACCCTGGAGACCACCCTGCTCCAGGTGACCCGCTCGCTCTTCGCGATGGGCCGCGACCGGACCCTGCCGGCCTCCCTCGGTCTCGTCCACCCCCGCTGGAACACGCCCTGGGTCGCGATCGCCGCCGTCGGCGCCGCCGCCCTCGCCCTCTTCGCGGCCGCGGCCGCCGCCGGGTCCGTCCAGCGGATCCTGCGGGACGCGGTCTCCGCGATCGGCCTCCAGATCGCCTTCTACTACGGCCTGGCCGGCATCGCCGCCGTCGTCGCGTACAAGTCCCTGCTGCTGCGGTCGGTGAAGAACCTGCTGCTCGGCGGGGTGTGGCCGCTGCTCGGCTCGGCGTTCATGCTCTGGGCCTTCGTCGAGTCGCTCGGCGAGCTGTCCACCACCGCGCTCACCATCGGCCTCGGCGGCCTCGCCGTCGGCCTCGTGCCGATGACGGTGTACTGGCGCAAGGGCAGCGACTACTACCGCCCCGCCCGGCTGGACGCGGACCTCGCGCTCGCCGCCGCCGGCGAGGCCGCCCCCGCCTCGGCCGGCACCCGCCTGCGGGACAAGAGCTACGCCACGGACTTCTGACGCCCCCCACGGGCCCGACACCGACACGGACCCCGACACGGGCCACGACCCCGACACCAACACCAACACCGACACCGACACCGACACCGACACTCGACCGAAGCACGACCGAAGGAGGTCACCATGGGCGTACGCCGACGCGCCCTCAGGCGGTCCCGCGGGGAGCGGTTCACGCCCGACTTCGACCCGGACTTCGGTGACCGCGCGCTGACGGAGGCCCGCCACGACATCGTCATCGGCCGCTGGCAGGGCGTACGCGACCTGCTCGCCGCCACCGGCGACGACTGGGCCCGCCGCACCCACCGCGTCCGGCTGCTCTCGCACGCCGCCGCCGGCAGCTCCACCGTCGAGACCTGGCGGGCCGCCGAGCCGCGCAGCGCGGACGCGGCGGTGCTGCGCGCGGCGACCGAGGTGGTCCGGGTCTTCGACGCGGCCATCGCCGCCGGCCGGGGCGCCACGGTCGACCGGGCGAGGATCGACGCGGCGGTCGACGCCTGCCGGGGCGCCGCGGACGCGGCGCCCGCCGACCCGATGCCGTGGGTGTCGCTGCTGTCGGTGGCGCGGCTGTACGAGGGTGGCGTACCGCGCCGCGAACTCCGTTACTGGTTCGACGAGTTGCGCCGCCGCGACCCGTACAACACCGAGGGGCACGTACAGGTGCTGCGCTACCTCTCGGCCCGCTGGCACGGCACCCACGGCTCGATGTACGACTTCGCGCGGGACGCGGCCGGGGTCGCCCCGCCCGGCTCGGCCCTCCCGGTCCTGGTGCAGGTGGCGCGGGTCGAGGAGTACCGCTACATCGCGGACGGGGCGCTGGGGCGCGGCCCGGTGCGCGGCTTCGACCAGCACTGGAAGCACGAGCTGGCGGTGACCGAGCTGCGGCGCACCTACGACCGCTGGATCGGTGGCCGGGACCGCTCGTGGCCGATCGCCCCGGAGGAGGTCGGCGACCTCAACTTCCTCGCCCACGCCGCGTGTTACGCGGGCCAGGTGGAGCTGGCGCGGGAGCTGATGGGCCTGCTCGGCGCACGGGCGGCGTGGGTCCCGTGGGCGTACACGGGCGACCCGGAGGAGCAGTTCGTCCGCTTCCGGGAGGGCCTGGGGGTCGCGTGACCGCCCCCGGACCCTCCCGGTCGCGGAACCGTCGGCCTCAGACGCCGATGTCGCGGCCGTCGTTGCGCCAGACGGCGACCACGGACGGCCGGACGATCCTGCCGGGCCCGTCGGGCCAGACGGAGGCCGGGTTCTCGACGGAGGCGCCGTCCAGCTCGCCCGGGTGCTGCACGGCGACCAGGACACGGCGGTCCTGGATGATCGGGCCGCAGGTCTCGGCACCCCGGGGGACGGTGAGGAACTGCTTCAGCTCACCGCGGCGCTCGCCGTGCACGGCGACGCCGAAGAGGCCGTCGTGCGAGCCGAGCTGGTTGCCGTCGGTGGAGATCCACAGGTTGCCGTGCGGGTCGAAGGCCACGTTGTCCGGGCAGGAGATCGGGGAGACCTTCTCCTTCGGGTAGCCCGCGAAGTAGGTCGCCGGGTCGTCCGGGTCGCCGGCGACGAGGAAGAGACGCCAGGCGAAGCCGTCGGAGGACGGGTCGTCCCAGTGCTCGGCGAGCTCCAGGATCTGCCCGTGCTTGTTGAGGTTGCGCGGGTTGGCCTCGTCGGCACCGGGGTTGGTGCCCTTGCCGCGGTTGGTGTTGTTGGTCAGGGCGACGTAGACGCGGCCGGTACGCGGCGAGGGCTCGACGTCCTCGGGGCGGTCCATCTTCGTCGCGCCGACCTTGTCGCCGGCGAGGCGCGTGAAGACGAAGACCTCCTCGGCGGTCATGCCGGGCACGTGCGAGACGGCGCCCTCAGGACCGGCGGTGGCCAGCGGGATCCAGCTGCCGGAACCGTCGAACTCACCGTCGTTCGGGAGCTTCCCGGTGCCGTCGATCTCGGCGGCCGGGGAGTCGCCGGTGATCCGGGCGACGTAGAGCGTGCCCTCGTCGAGCAGGGTGAGGTTGTGGGCGCGGGCCTTCCGCGACTCGCCCTTCATCATCCGCTTCGACGAGACGAACTTGTAGAAGTAGTCGAAGCGCTCGTCGTCGCCCATGTAGACGACCGGGCGCCCGTCGGCGGTGAGGCGCGGCTGGGCGGCCTCGTGCTTGAAGCGGCCGAGCGCGGTGCGCTTGCGGGGCGTGGAGTCCGGGTCGTACGGGTCGAGCTCGACGACCCAGCCGAAGCGGTGGACCTCGTTCGGCTCCTGCGCGAGGTCGAAGCGCCGGTCGAACCGCTCCCACTTGCGCTCGGAGGCGCCGGTGCCGACGCCGTACCGCTTGTCCGTGGCGGACGAGCCGTTGGCGAAGTACTGGTTGAAGTTCTCCTCGCCGTGGAGGGTGGTGCCCCACGGAGTGGTGCCGCCGGCGCAGTTGTTGAGCGTGCCGAGGACGGTGTGGCCGGCGGGGTCGGCGGAGGTCCGCACGAGCGCGGAGCCGGCGGCGGGCCCGGTCAGCTCGAACGCGCTGGTGGTGTGGAGACGGCGGTTCAGGTAGTGCCGGGAGACGGGGGCGAGCCTGCCCGTACGGAACTCCTCCTGCACCACGACGACGGAGAGGCCGTGCGCGGCCCAGGCGATCTCGACCTGCTCACGGGTCGGGTTCGCGGCGTCGTACCCGCGGAACATCAGGACCTCGTCGGTGTACTCGTGGTTGGCGACGAGCACCTGGCGCCCGCGCTCGCCGCGCAGCGGCAGCAGGGAGAGGAAGTCGTTGTTGTACCCGAACTGCCCGGCCTGCGCCTTGGCGGTCTGGTTCTCGGAGTCGAAGGCGGGCGCGCCGCGGAGGATCGGCTCGCCCCACCGGATGACGACGTTCTGCCCGTAACCGGACGGAACGGTCACCTGGTCGGCGGTGTTGGGCGCGACCGGCGAGAACCGGAGCCCCCGGGCGCCGTCGGCCCGGGGAGCGGGCTTGTGCCCGGAGTGCGCCTCGGCGGCGGGCGCCCCGCCGAGCACCAGCGATCCCCCGGCGGCGGAGGCGACGGTCACGACGGCGGCCGCGCGGAGCGCGGAACGGCGGGACAGCACGCCGGCTATGACGTCGCCGACGTACTCGTTGTCGCTGGTGTTCGGCACCTCCTGGAAGCAGGCGTCACCGCACCGGAATCGGCAGGTAAGAGCGGAACGTCCGCTTCCGTGGGGGTGGGAGCCGATCATCGGCAGCAGCTTGCGCACGTGGTCCTCCTCCGGCGCAGCAGTGCGCCGACATGGTGTCGGGAATCCCGTTCGGCCGTGACGGTATGTGTGCACATCTGCACGCGGGCGGCGGCGGAATGAACGCCGGATGAATGGGAGACAACCGTGACCGACGGGGTCCCGGGAACCGGAGGACGTGGCCGCTAACCTTACGTGTCCGCCCTGGCCAGGGGTGAAGGACGCATACCGCATCCAACTCATGCGAAAGGGTTCGCCCATGGGTATTCGGAGCTTGCTGCGCAAGGTTTTCGGCCGCGACCGCGAAGATCCCGCGACCCCTTCCGTCCCTCCCCAGTCCCGCGAGTCCGAACCGGAGCCGACTCCGGTCCCCACCGCGGAGACCCCCACCACCCCGGAGCCCGCCCCCGAGACGGCGGCCCGCAAGGCCGCCGACGACCTGGTGGCCGCCGCCTTCGACAACCCCCAGATCCCCAAGGCGCGCACGTCCGCCACGGACACCCCCGCCCCGGAAACGGAGCCCGAGCCCGCCCCGGCAGCCGAGGCGAAGCCGGAGCCTGCGGCCGAGGCTGAGGCGAAGGCAGAGCCTGAGGCCGAGCCCGAGCCCGAGGCGAAGGCTGAGCCTGAGGCGGAAGCGAAGGCCGAGCCCGAGGCCGAGCCCGAGACCGAGGCGGCACCGGAAGCGGAGGCCGCCCAGGCCGACGCGGAGCCCGCCACGGAGACCGAGACCGCTGCCGAGCCGGTCACGGCGACCACCGACGTCGACGCCGAAGGCGAAGCCGACGTCGAGCCGGTCACGGCAACCGCCGAGGCGGAGACCACCGACACCACGGCCGAGGCGGAGACCACCGCGCTCGCCGAGGCCGAGGTCGAGGTCGAGACGGCCCCGGCGGAGGAGCCGCAGGCGAACGCCGAGGCAGCGCCCGAGGTCGAGGCCGAGACGGCCCCGGCGGCCGACGCGGAGGGGACGCCCGAGGCCGAGGCCATCACGGACGCCGAGCCCGCGGCCGCCACGGACGCCGAGCCCGAGGCCGTCGCCGACACCGAGCCCGAGGCCGTCGCCGACACCGAGCCCGAGGCGGAGGCCGCTCCGGCCGACGCCGAGCCGGAGGCCTCGGTCGACGCGGAGCCCGCCGCGGACACCGAGACCGCCGCCGAGCCCGCCCCGGCGGTCGCCGACGCCGAGACCGAGCCGGTCGCGGCACCCGCCGAGGACGCGGAGGACGCCGAGACCACGCCGGAGGCGGAGGCCGCCCCGGCCGACGACGACGCCGAGCTCGCCACCGCTCGGGCGGCAGCCGAGACGGAGCCCGGTACCGACACCGGCACCGACGCCGCCCCGCAGGGCCTCGTCGCGTCCGCGCCCGGGGTCGTGGAGGCGTACGACGCGGCCGGGGAAGTGCTGCGCGAGCAGGGGCTCGCGGGGGCCCGGGCCCAGGTGTACCTCGTCGTCGACCGGTCCGGGTCGATGCGCGGGTACTTCAAGGACGGGTCCGTGCAGCGGCTCGCCGAGCAGGCCGTCGCGCTGGCCGCGCACCTGGACGAGGACGCGACGGTCACGACCGTGTTCTTCTCGACCGACGTCGACGGGGTCGTCGACCTGACCCCCGCCGACCTCACCCCCACCCGCGTGGAGGAGATCAACGCCGGCCTCGGCCGCCTCGGCCGGACGAACTACCACCGTGCCGTCGAGGAGGTCCTGGCCCACCACGAGAAGGCCGACCCGGCCCGCCCCGCGCTGGTGATCTTCCAGACGGACGGCGCCCCCGAGTCCCGTACCGCCGCGAACCAGGCCCTGGCGGAGGCCGCCGGCCGCCCCGTGCACTGGCGCTTCACGGCCTGGGGCGAGGAGGACGGCAAGGCCTTCGACTACCTGCGGAAGCTCACCGCCGACCGTACGGCCGCGCACTTCGCGGGCCCCGCGCCGGCCGAGACCCCGCACGCGGAGTTCTACCGCGGCGTCGTCACCGGTCTCAGTCTCTGAACCATCGGTTCCGCCCCCTGCTTATCGATGTGAGTGGATCTTCGTACGCCCGTTAGGATTTCGACCATGGCGGCCACTGGATCCGAGAAGCAGGGGGCGAAGGCGTTCTACGTCACGACCCCCATCTACTACGTCAACGACGCTCCTCACCTGGGCCACGCCTACACGACCGTCGCAGGCGACGTGCTCACGCGCTGGCACCGTCAGCGCGGCGAGAAGGTGTGGTTCCTCACCGGCACGGACGAGCACGGTCAGAAGATCATGCGCACGGCCGAGGCGAACGACGTCACGCCCCAGGCCTGGTGCGACAAGCTCGTCGAGGAGGCCTGGAAGCCCCTCTGGGAGCACCTGAACATCGCGAACGACGACTTCATCCGCACCACCCAGAAGCGTCACACCGACCGCGTCCAGGAGTTCGTGCAGGACCTGTACGACAAGGGCGAGATCTACAAGGGCGGCTACGAGGGCCCGTACTGCGTCGGCTGTGAGGAGTTCAAGCTCCCGGGCGATCTCATCGAGGCGGAGGACGGCAGCAAGCTCTGCCCCGTCCACAAGAAGCCGGTGGAGATCCTCAAGGAGGAGAACTACTTCTTCAAGCTGAGCGAGTACGGCCCGAAGCTGCTCGACTTCTACGAGGCGAACCCGGGCTTCATCCAGCCGGAGTCCGCCCGCAACGAGGTCCTGAACTTCGTCAAGCAGGGCCTGGACGACCTCTCCATCTCGCGCTCGACCTTCGACTGGGGCATCCCGGTGCCGTGGGACAGCGAGCACGTGATCTACGTGTGGATCGACGCGCTGCTCAACTACGCGACGGCCGTCGGCTACAACGAGAACCCGGAGAAGTTCGACGAGACCTTCCCGGCGAACGTCCACCTCATCGGCAAGGACATCCTCCGCTTCCACGCGGTGATCTGGCCGGCGATGCTGATGGCGCAGGGCCTCCCCGTCCCGGGTAGGGTCGCGGCCAACGGCTGGCTGATGGTCGGCGGCGAGAAGATGTCGAAGTCGAACCTGACCGGCATCAAGCCGCAGGACCTGACCTCGCACTTCGGCGTGGACGCCTACCGCTGGTACTTCCTCCGCGCCATCGCCTTCGGCCAGGACGGCTCGTTCTCGTGGGAGGACTTCTCCGCCCGCTACACCTCCGAGCTGGCCAACGACTACGGCAACCTCGCCTCCCGCGTGGCGGCGATGGTCGGCAAGTACTTCGGCGGCGAGCTGCCGGCCTCGACGGCCGACGGCGACGCCGAGAAGGCGATCCAGGAGGGCCTGGCGAAGGCGGTCGCGACGGCCGACGCCAAGATCGGCGACGAGCTGGACTTCCAGGCCGGCATCCTGGCGGTCTTCGACTTCGTGAAGCAGGTCAACGGCTACATCACGGAGCAGGAGCCGTGGAAGGTCGCGAAGGACGAGTCGGAGGAGGGCCGGGCCCGCCTGGCGACGATCCTCTACACGGCCGCCGAGTCCCTCCGCGCGGTCGCGGTCCTGCTGAACCCGATCATGCCGGAGACCTCCCAGGCCCTCTGGGACTCGCTCGGCGCCGAGGCGTCCCTCGGTGCCCTGGCGGCCCAGCCGGTCCAGGACGCGGCGGCGTGGGGCAAGCTCCCCGCCGGCGCGACGGTGACGAAGGGCGCGGTCCTCTTCCCGCGCCTGGAGGAGCCGAAGAAGGACTGACGTCCGCACGTACGCCGCCGAAGGCCGCCGTCCCGCCCGGGACGGCGGCCTTCGCCGTCCTCAGACCAGGGCGAGCACGGCCGCGGCCGGCGCCATGTACATCAGGGGGAAGGCCACGTGCCCGTACGCCTTCGCCCGTACGACGGTGATCACCGCACCCGCGAAGTACAGCACCAGGCCGACGGCCGCGAGGGTCCCGATCACGGGCACCCGGAAGCCTGCGACGAGCCCCGCCGCTCCGGCCAGCTTCAGCACCCCGAGACCGTTCCACCACGAGCGCGGGACCCCGTACTCGGCGAGCGGCCCGACGACGAACTTCGCCCGGAACAGCACCGAGGCGCCCGAGAACCCCGCCATGAACGCGGCGACGGCGGTGACGACAGTGGCGGTGGTGGACATCGGGACTCCTCGGGCTGCGGGCCCCGGAAGGGGCCGTACACCGGAGTGACGGAGCCGGCGACCGGCATGTGACAGCCTCCGCACAGAAAGTTCCGGGGCGGCTCCCAGGACCGCCGCCTACGGTGCCCGGCATGCTGACGATCCGGGCGGACGAGGAACAGGGGCGGCGGGCCGTGGCGGCCCTGCTCGCCCTGGTGGGACAGGCCGGCGGGGACGCGGCCGATCCGGCGGCCGCGCGGTGGTCGGCCCGGGCGCTGGAGCCGGGGTTCACGGCGATGGCGGCGGCGGCCCGGCGGACCGGGGAGCCGTCGCGGGCGCTGCGGGCGGAGCTGGGGGCGATCGGCCGGGCCGCGGAGCGGACCATGGCGCGCGCGGACGGCGGGGCCTCGCTGCACCACGGGGCGGTGTGGCCGCTGGGCCTGCTGGTGGCGGGCACGGCCCTGGCACCGGGCGGGGGCCCGGAGGAGGCGGCCCGCCTCGCCGGGCAGCTGGCCCGGCATCCGGATCCGGGCGCGCCGCGCCGCCCCTCCCCCGGCTCGGCGATGTCCCAGCGGTACGGCGCGGCCGGCGCGAAGGGCGAGGCGCGGGCCGGTTTCCCCCACGTCCGGATGGCCCTGAGGGCCCTTGCGAAGGCACGTGCCGACGGGGCGCGGGAACCCGAGGCCCGGCTGACGGCGCTCCTCACCGTCATGGCCTCGCTCCGCGACACCGGCCCCCTCCACACGGCGGGCCCCGCGGGCCTGCGGGAGGTGCAGGACGGGGCGCTGGCGGTCCTGGCGGGCACGCTCGCCCCCGCCGTGCTGGACGCCCGGCTGAGGGCGCGGGGCCTTCGCCCGCGGGGCAGTGGGCACGTGCTGGCGGCCGCGCTGTTCCTGGAGGACTCCGACTCGTCTTTCATGTAAACAAGAGTTCCCAAGCCCGGGTCTCGTAAACTACAGTTGTCACATGACGTTCTCGGAGCAGCTTCCCGCGGAAGACCTGACCGGCCTCGAATCGGCGCTCTACGAGGCCCTGAACCCCCTGGCCGCCGCCCTCCGCGCCCGCACGACCGGGCAGCCGGAGAAGCACCTGTGGCACGGCGAGCCGGTGGACATCGCGCTCTCCGTCCTGGCCGCCTGGAAGGTGGTGGACCAGGAGGTCAAGCGCCTCACCGCCGTCGCCGCCGGCACGGCGGGCTCGTACGGAGCGAGCTACGAACAGCTCGGCGCCGTCTGGGGCATCACCCGCCAGGGCGCGCGCAAGAAGTGGCCGGACGCCGTGAGCCGCCCGGCGGCCGGCGCCACCGCCCTCTCCCTCTTCGGCGGCCGCGCCGAGCTGACCCCGTCGGACGGCGCCTGGACCTGGACGGCCACCGCCGCCGACGGCACGAGAGCCGACGAAGCCGCCGCCCCCACGAAGGAGGAGGCGGCGGCCCTCGCGGGCGCGTTCCTGAAGGAGCACGCCCGCTGACGACTCAGCCGTCGGTCCCGGTATGGGTGGCGTCGGGGTCGACCCCCATCGTGAGCGTCGCGACGACCCCGCCCGCGATCCGCCCCTTCTTCTTGTACCTGAGCGTCAGCAGCCCGCCCTCGGCGCCGTTCCCCGGGTAGATGGTGTCCTGGTCGAGCGTGGTCCGCTCGGTCGTGCTCGTCGAGTACGGCGCCACCTCGGCCGAGGCCAGGACGGCCTCCTCGTCGAAGAACAGCTGCCCGGTGTGGCAGCTGTTCCCGCCCTCGTACCCGGAGGAGGTCATCGCCCCGCCCACGTGCACCTTGGTGTGGATGTGCACGCACCGCCCCCGGTACCAGCCGGGGAAGACCGTCGTGAACTCGACGACCCCGTTGGCACCGGTCAGCTGCGTCCCGCGCAGATAGCGCGTGTCGTCGGTCGGCTCCTCGTGCCCGCCGCCCCCGCCGCCGGGTCCGCCGGTCGGCGGAGTGCCGGTGGGCAGGTCGGTGGGCGGCGCCCCCGTCGGCGGCTCGCCGCTCGGAGGCGTACCCCCGCCCCCGGGTCCGCCACCGGCGCTGAGGCTCTCGTACCCGGAGTAGATCCCCAGGGCGTCGCAGTGCCAGATGTCGACGGCCACGCCCTTCAGCGGCTTGCAGCTCTCCGCGTCGATCACCTTGAGCCGGACGGTGAGGGGAATCCCCTCCTTGCCCTCGGTGATGTCCTTCCGGATCTTGTCCGCGTCGATGTAGTACGGGCCTTCGGTCGTCTCGGAGGTGAGCCGGTAACAGCCCTCGGCGGCAGCGGCGGCACCGCTGTCCCCCGTCCCCCCGGCCGAGGCGGTGGTGACCACCCCGGCGCCGATCCCCGCCGCGACCACGGCTCCGCCGCCCACGACGAGCACCCGCCGCCTCGACACGTCCCGCCTGTGCTTCTGGTCTTCGCTCATGGGCGAGGACCCTAGGAACCCGCCCTGTCAGGAACGTGGGTCCAGACTGTGCGTACCTGTGAATCCCACGAACCCGACCCACGCCTCCGGCGAGAGGACGAGCGAGGGCAGACCGATGTCCTTGGAGTCCCGGACGTGGACGACGGAGCGGGTGGTGGCGACCTCGACGCAGGTATCGCCGTCGGGCCCGCCGCTGTAGCTGCTCTTGAACCACGTCAGTTCGGAGGCGTCCCCGCAGGAGGACTTGAGGATCATGTTTCTCCCAACAGTTTTTCCATCAGGGCCAGCGACTCCTCAGGCGGCAGAGCCTTCGCCCGGATGGTGCCATAGCGCAGCTCAAGGATGCGCAGCTGCTTGAGCTCGGACACCGGGCGCCCGGTGAAGGCGCCGTCGGAGCGGCCGACGGCGGTGCCGTCCTCGAACTTGAGCAACTCGATGCGGCCGCCCAGGCCGGGATGCGGACCGCTGACCATCGGCATCACCTGAAGCGTGACGTTGTTCAACCGCCCCACCTCCAGAAGCCGTTCGAACTGCCGCCTCCGCTCCATTGTGCCCCCAACCCTCCGGCACAGCGTCGACTCCTCCAGCACGAAGCCGAGCGCGGGCGCCGGCAGCCGGTCGAAGACGGACTGCCGCGCCATGCGTGCGGCTACGCGGCGCTCCAGGTCGTCCGGCGAATAGGCCGGCAGCCACGATTCCAGCAGCGCCCGCGCGTACTCGGGCGTCTGAAGCAGGCCCGGGATGTAACTGCACTCGTACACCCCGATCTCCACCGCCCTGGCCTCCAGCTTCGCCAGCTCGCGGACCTTCTTCGGGTAGCGGACCTTCGCCACGTCGTCCTTCATCGCCGACAACAACCCGTCGGCCCGCAGGACCTCGTCCGCCTTGTCCAGGTACTCGGCGCGCGGGATCCGCTTCCCGCCCTCGATCTTGTAGACGAGGTCCTCGCCGTAGCCGAGCGCCTCCCCGAACTCGGCTCCGCTCATGCCCACCGCCTCGCGCCGCAAGCGCAGTTGGCGGCCCACCGTGGCGACGACGGCGACGCCCCACTCGTCGTCCGGATCGACGTCCCAACCGCTCTCCTCAGCCGCCATCCCGCACCCCTCCGCATGTCCTGTGTGGCCGCACTCCCCTACCCGCCACGGGGTCCCCGACAGACCGGACAGCAGTGGACAAGCCCCGGACAGTCACCCTACGTATCGGCGGAGTGACTGTTCACGGTAGCCGTGCGCGACCACGCTCGGTGACGTGAACGAAGAGAACGGGATGCCTCAACTCCCGAACCCCAACCACCAGTTCGACATCCGGCTCTCCCCGACCCCGCGCGGAGCGCGCCTCGCCCGGCTCCTCGCCGTCGAGTGGCTGCGGCCCCGGCGGGACATCCCGTACGCCGTCACCGAGGCGGCCGAGCGGATCGTCGCCGAGCTGACGACGAACGCGGCGACGCACGGCCGGGTCGCCGGCCGGGACTTCCGTCTCGCCCTGGTCGCCCACCCGGGGCTGCTGCGGATCGAGGTCAGTGACACGCGCGGGGACGAGCTGCCCGAACCCCGCGCGGGGCGGGGGCTGTCGCTGGTCGAGGAGCTTGCCGACCGCTGGGGCGTCGCGCCCGGTCCCGTACCCCGCAAGACGGTGTGGGCGGAGCTCGACCACCCGGGCGGACGACTGCCCTGACCTGCACCGCTCGACGGCCCCCGGCCCCGGGTCCCGGCCGGGGAACTCCTCCGGCACCAGCCCCGCGAGCGCACCGGCGACCGGCTGGAAGGATGGCGGTCGTCCGGCGCCCGTGCCGGAACGGACGAGGGTGGGCGCGTGGGAGTCGAGAGCGGACGGGAAGACGTCGTCGTCGAGGTGATCGGTACCGGGCGGCTGGAGCTGGTGCCGTTGGAGGTCGGGCACGCCGAGGAGATGGCGGGGGTGCTGGGGGATCCGGCGCTGCACGCGTTCGTCGGGGGCGCGCCGGAGAGCCCCGAGGAGGTGCGGGCCCGGTACGTGCGCTGGGCGGCCGGGGCGCCGGAGCCGGGGACCACCTGGTGCAACTGGGTCCTGCGGGAGCGGGACGGGGGACGGCTCGTCGGGACCGTGCAGGCGACCGTCGCGGACGGCGCGGCCGAGGTGGCCTGGGTCGTGGGGACCGCCTGGCAGGGGCGCGGGTACGCCCGGGAGGCGGCGCGGGGGCTCGTCGGGTGGCTGCGGCCCCGGATCCGTACCGTCGTCGCGCACGTGCACCCCGACCACGCCGCCTCCGCCGCCGTCGCCCGCGCCGCCGGGCTCGTACCGACGGACGTGGTGGAGGACGGGGAGGTGCGCTGGGAGTCCCCGGCGTGAACGGGGAGGGGCCCGGGATCCGCGAACAGCGGATCCC